>JAQWAJ010000303.1 GCA_028707745.1 Bacteroidales bacterium
TTTGATTTTGGTCGGATCCTTCATGTTGGCCAGTTCCGGCACAGCGATTCTGACCTGTTCACAACCCCTGACCACGATCACACACAGTTCACGGAACTGAGGCAGCATTTTCTTGGGTTTGTAGAGCTTGATCAGCTGGCTGGTGGCGTTGATGTAATCGAGCACATCATCCATTTGGGATGTCAGTCGCTGGATATCTTCCCGATCGAACGGAGTGATAAAGGTAGAGTCAAGGGTGTCGAAAACATGGTGCACGATGTCATCTGCCTTGGTTTCCAGACTCTTGATTTCGCGGAAGGTCTCTTCTTGTTCGGCCGGTTCATTGGACTCAATGATCCTTGACAGGAGATGAGCTGCTTTTGAAATCAACTCAGCGATATCCTCAAACATGGGGAAGAACTTCTCTTCTTTGGGAAGTAAAATCTTTCTTACTAAGCCTTTAGCCATAATTTTTCATACAAAAACGAAGCGGGTAAGTTACTCTTTTATTGATTCTGTAACTACTTCCCGTTCTGTTTTTTTATGAGCCGGATGCGGATGCCAGCCGGCAATTCCGATCATGATAAAAAAGCCCACGATATAGGCTACCGTTACGTGCCAGCCTTTGCTGAGGTAATTGACCGTATTTTTTGCCTGGGGGTACATGTTTGACAGGGCAACTCCGGCAGAGGATCCGAACCAGATCATGGAGCCACCGAATCCGACTGCGAACGAAAGGACGCCCCAGTCGTAACCTCCCTGAACCAGACAGAGTTTGGTGAGTGGAATATTGTCGAAAACAGCCGAAACGAAACCCAGGATAAACGAACTCATCATGGATGCTTTAGGCAGCTCGTCAACCGGCATTACGGAGGCAATGGTTACCAGCGACATCAGGAATACGGTTCCCCGCCAGGAATTTTTCATTTCGTGCCAGGGAGTCTTCCTGAAAGTGGCACCGAGAAAGATAGCGATCCAAACACCTAATGCCGGAAAATCAAGGGTGTAATTGGTGGTAATGGCGCCGGCTAAAATCAGGAATACGATAAAGAGCTTTCCTTTGTCAACTCTTATGCCTGGCTCATTGTTAGCGTCAATAGGATTGAACTTATGCTGTTGCAGTGCGCCGACCACGCCGAATATGCCAAACGCGGCAACAGAACCGATAAAAGCCTTAAACACCCAGGTGGGGTTGACCCCATCGATCCACATTAGGGTGGTGGTGGTGTCTCCAACAACAGATCCGGCGCCTCCGGCATTACTGGCCGCAACAATGGCAGCCAGAAAGCCAAGATGTACCTTGCCTTTATAGAGGACCATCGCCATGGTACCCCCGATCATGGCAGCGGCAATGTTATCGAGGAAAGAGGAGAGTATCATAACCATCACCAGTAAAACCAGACCGCCGGTCCAGTTGTTTGGCAGAAAGTTGGGAAGCACATCAGGCACTTTCGACTCTTCAAAATGTTTGGCCAGAATGGCAAATCCGAATAACAATCCCAGCAGGTTAAGCAGTGTTCGCCACTCACCCTCTTTCTCAGGGGTGCCTGCAATGTGTTCAATGAGGTTAAATGAGGGATCGAAAATGAACTTGAATGCAAGGATTACAATCAGTCCCGTGAGTGCCACCTCCATGGTGCGTTTATGAAATACGGCGACACTGACCAGCGTGAGCGCAAAAATGATGAATTCAACCCGGATGGATCCGATCGAAGGAACGGTTCCGGAGCCGGCTGCAAATGTTGCCAAAGGCAGGAGTAGGAATACTGAAAGTAGCAAAATCCGTAATCCCGGAGTTTTAAGATTTCTGGTTAGCATAAGAATAGGTTGATGTTTTCGTGGCTAAGATAATTTCTATTACGGCATTATTTCATGGGTTCCTGGCAGGTTGACTTATGATTTTTGTCAGGAAATTTGCTTGATATTCCGGCTGCATCAATTAGTAGATGAGCGATTTGGGCCTTACAATGCCGGTGCCTGCTGCTTTTGCTGATATTTCATCACCTCGTCCAGTGTTAAAGCACTACTGGGTTGAAATGCGACCGACGAAGCATACTGTCGGAGACTGAAGAGCAATTGCCGTGCAGCTGGTCTTTTATCCAGATTTTGTTTCAGATCGGTTCCGGTGATAATCAGCTTTCCTGATCCGACTTTTGCCTCAATAACCAGGCCGAGACTCCGGTTGGTAAACCAATCGTCGATGATTCGAACAACCGGAGTTGGCGCCGGAACCAATCCATCGAGCAGTAAAGGTTTGGCCTGTGAGACGATATCCCACCACTGGAAATTGCTATGATATTCAGTCGGAAAGTATTGTAATGCCGGATGCTTTGGATTGCAAAGGATGCCCAGCGTGTGGGGAGGTTGTCCGCTGGTCCAGGCGGTGTTCCAGAAAATAGTAGAGAACCCCAGGGGGATATTGCCTCCTTTTTCGGGTGAAACCCCATCCGGGCCCAGACTCAATATCGCAGATCCCCCGCGGTCAAGCAGGCTGACCAGTTGCGGCGTAACCGTGCTGAATACCGGAATGCCAGGGTCACCCCGACCGGCCTGTTTTTTAGGATAAACCCAGAAATCCCAATGGTTAATCCGTTCACCGATGCGGACCTCAATGGTAAACTTCGATGCACCAGTGATATGCGATAACGGCCACTCGATCTTCCCGACTGCGGTATTGGTTCCGGTTGGAATGGATGCAGCCGACCAGGTGATTTCGGTCTCGGTTTTTCCATCTGAATTGATAATTCTGATCGGCCCCTGCTGGTCTTTCAGGTCCGAGGGTCCGTAGTTGGCGATCTCCACATCAGCCTTGAAAATTTCATCGTTGTTGAATATCAGCTTATCCATCCTGGCTAAGGGTACCAGTGAGTTGCAAAATTGGCTGTACTCTTCGGGCGTGATATACCCTTTTTGTTCCCAGAAAGCGTTCAGCACCCCGACGAGTGCGGTGCCCTGACCCGGAAAATCATGCAGGTCGAGCAGCTCGAAACCCGCCATGCCCGGTGTGCGCAGGGAAGCCTCGATATCGGCTTTATAGCAGAGCGCCTGAAGCTTACCCGATGCCAGCAAAAATGAATCTGCCAGGGAGCCCAGATTGTTTGCTTCGAGCGTCTCTTTGAAAATCTCCAGGTTTTTAGGCTTCACAACGCCGGTATATTGCGGAATCTCCTTGAAGTCGGGGTAAACGCACCACTGCCCGACTTCATGGCTGACCACCGGTTTATCCGGATATTGGTTGGCAATGATCTCCCGGAAATCAAAACTGGTTTGGGGTTCCTTTGCATTAATGATGCTGGCCAATCCTTCGCCGAAGCGCTGAATACGCGGATCGGGCGTGCAATAGAAATCCTGTGATGAAACCACCGGCCACCCCGAAGCGCTGGTGTACAGCCTCCGCTTGTCTTTGTTTTTCCAGTGCGTGACCAGGCCGTTTAAAAAGACCACCTGATCGTCTCCGCCCGGTTCATTGCCATACGACATCATAATAAATGAGGGATGGTTGCCGTAGTCGTTCATGATTCTCTCGCTTTCAGCAAATATCCAGGTGTCGAAAGGCCCGCCGGTTCCGACATCCGTCCA
>JAQWAJ010000304.1 GCA_028707745.1 Bacteroidales bacterium
GCTACCATAGTGATCACGAAAGCCCCGGTAGCTCGAAACTGCGGATCTTTGAAGAGGGTACGCGACATCCATCCGGGAATACGGAACAAATGATAGTTATTGATCAGCGAATAAAGGTGCAAAGGGAATCCAAGGGCCAGCAGGAGCGTGTTCGTAATTAACCTCATCAGGCTATATGGACCGCGTTCAGGAATGTGATAACGAAGATCGTGTTTTTTCAAAAGTTCCCGGTACTCAGCAACTTCGCTGTTGAGCTGAGCGATCTCCTCCGGTTGGGTTTCCCGCTTTTCACCAATCAAACGGATCAGCTGTTTGTCACCGTCGAACTTATTCAAAAGGGTCCGGCCGGGCAGGTTGTTCAGTTTACGGAACCGTTTGCCGTAGATGACACGCAGATCCATGGTCATGTCGTAAATATCCTCCCACGGGATCTCGATCATGTGAGGCTCGATGTGCGTACGGATGCGGTTGTTGAGCTCCTTCAGGGCTTTTTGAGGATCCTCACGGTACAGATCCTTCAGGTCGGTGATCGTTATCGGATCGGCATAACTGACAGTTAATCTGCCTCTAACATTATCATAGCTGGAATAATCGATTCCCGTGGCGATGATTTTCAAACCCAGCTTGAAGTCGCACTGGTCCTCCACTTCGAAAGCGATCCGGGCGAGACCTTTTTTCAGGGGCCTGAAAAAACGCTTATCGTTGTGATTGCCTTCGGGAAACATACACAGGGAATGACCCGTGCTCAGAATTTCGGTACAACGGTTAAAAACTTCCTGGTTTTTCTGAAGATTCTCATACCCGTCGCGGATACGGTACTCAGGCATCATTTTGAGGAAGTTCAATATCCTGACAATGAATTTTTTCGTGAAGATATCCGCCCGGGCCAGAAAGATCGGCTGTTGCTTGAGTGTGGAAACGAAAACCAGCGCATCCATCAGTGCATTCTGGTGGTTCGGGGCAAACAGGATCGGGTCATTGACTTTGAATTTTTCACGGCCCCGGACTTCGACGCGCCGGTAGAACACTCGCCTGAAAGTGAAAGAAATCCAGAGGCGTGTTAAAAAGTAACCGAAGGAGTAATGTTCAACTTTCTTCATGGACAAGGGGTTTTAAAGATCTGGTACCTTCGGCGACGGGCCTTTTCGACCAGTATCCTGCCAGGATCAATCCCGAGATGATATGCCAGATTCCCCACCAGGCGGCAATGAACGCCATCCCTCCCAAATCCAGATCCGGCGGAAAGATTTTCGGATTGAATATCAGGATGAGCGCCAGACTGGAATTCTGAATGCCGGTTTCAATCGAAATGGCACGAATATCCTTACCCGGCCGTTTGAGCCCCTTGGCGAAGGCCCATCCGGTTAATAGTCCTAATCCATTGTGAATCAGAACGATCACAAAAACTGGCGGGATGAAATTCAGAAAATGATCGAAATTATTGGCAAAAGCCATCACGATAAAACCGACAAAAGCCAGGTATGAAAAAATCCGGATCGGCTTGAGAAGATTATGGGCGGTCCGGGGAAAATAGCGGGTGACCAGAATTCCCAGAGCGATCGGGATGCCCATCAGGATAAACACGGTCATAAACATCTGCAAGGGGTCAATTTCGAGTGGCCGGAGCAGGGGTGAGGACTTGATGTATAATGATCCCCAGAGGGCAAAATTGGCGGGTGTAAGGACGATTGCGGCCAGCGTGGAGCAGGCGGTCATGGTGATCGAAAGCGCGACGTTTGCTTTGGCGAGTGAAGAGATGAAATTACTGACGATACCGCCGGGGCAGGCGGCAACAAGAATCATCCCGAGAGCCACGGCCGGCGAAGGGTTGATGAGTTTCACCAATAGGAAAGTGACGAGCGGGAGAAGTACAAATTGGGATATCAGTCCGATAATCAGTGATTTGGGTTGTGAAATGACCTCCCGGAACTGTTTATAGTTCAGATCCAGCGCGATGCCGAACATAATGAACGCGATGGTCAGGTTCATGATGAACAGGCCGGTAGGACTGAAATTCAGATGAATTGAATCGAGAATTTCCAGGTTGTCGAACATCTGGCTTTACATATTGGCGATTTTCCGCAGACTGGGTACGTCGAGCAAACTGATTTTACGGCCGTGAAGGTCGATGATGTTATCCAATTTGAATTCACTCAGCAAACGGATGACCGATTCGGTGGCTGTGCCAACCATATTGGCCAGTTCCTCGCGGGTGAGGGAGATCTGGAGAATCTTTTCATTATCCAGTCCGAATGTGTCCATCAGCACGAGAAGAATTTCGGCCAGGCGTTCCCTGACGGTTTTCTGGGCAATATCGGTGATAAAGTTGTTTGCTTCGCCCAGCTCATGACAGGTAAGCTGCATCAGGAGCATCGAAAAGGCAGCATTTTCCTTGACCAGCTGAAAGAGGTTCTCCGAAGGGATGAAGCAGAGCACCGAATCCTCGATGACCTTGGCGGTGGTACAGGCGAGCTCTTTGCTCAGCACCGAACGGAACCCGATGATATCGCCTGTTTTGGCGAACCGGATGATCTGTTCCTTGCCGTCGATGCCGGTTTTGTAGATCTTGATGATCCCGGCCTGAACGCAATAGAAACCATTAATACGATGGCCCTCGTGGTAAATGATATTACCTCTCTTGTACAAACTGCACCCTTTGCCAAAATGAATAGAATCGAGCTGTTCGGGAGTCAGGTCCTTGAAAATGGAATGACCCCTTGTTATGCAGTCGTCACAAATCGGAACATGTGGAATGCTTTTCATATTCGCAAATATATATATTTTCGGTTTGCCGATCATATTTATATAGCTTAATAACTATGTTTAACAATTCATTCAGATGCTTGTTTATCTCTAAAAATGATTACAATGGAAAAGCAGATTTCGGTGGTTTGGAAAGGTGGAATGGCCTTTGAGGCTCAGATCGATGAGTATCGTGTGATGATGGATGCCAATCCGGCTGCGGGCGGGCAGCACCTGGGGCCGACGCCCAAACCGTTGCTGATGGCGTCGCTGGGCGGATGTACCGGGATGGATGTTATTTCGCTGGCCCGGAAGATGCGCCAGGAGGTAGAATCACTCGAGATAAAGGTTCAGGGAACGATTGCTGAAGAGCATCCGATGAAATACGAGGCGATCCACCTGATTTTCGAATTTACAGGCAAAGATCTCGATGCAGAAAAGCTGCAGAAGGCGGTCGATCTATCCAGCGAAAAATACTGTGGAGTAGGGGCGACACTCAAGGGGGCGGTAGGGGTGACGTACGAAGTTAGGATATTGTAATTGGGCTCGCCTGCGGCTCGCTAATTATGCTCGCTGCGCGAGCTAATTGAATTCGCCTGCGGCTCATTAATTATGCGCTTCGCGCTAATTGGTATTGATTAACCCTTCGAACGTTCTCTCCTTATCTGCTACAATTAGCTCCCGAAGGGAGCCAATTAACGAGCGTAGCGAGTACAATTAACGACCTAAGGGAGTGCAATTAGCGAGCCGCAGGCGAGCATAGTTAGCGAGCGCAGCGAGCACAATTAGCGACCAGCGGGAGCACAATTACAA
>JAQWAJ010000305.1 GCA_028707745.1 Bacteroidales bacterium
GATCTGAAGTGATTGCCGGTAATGACATATTTGTCAGGGTTATTCAGCAGTACTCCGATTGAACTACCTGAATTCAATCTCTGCAGAATTATGGAATTTTCGGTAATACACTGAACTCCTGCATATCCCGACTTTACGCCGTATCGGTTATTGGCAAACCGGTTTTCTGAAACGTCAAATTTCGATTCCTGATTCCCCCAGGTCAAACTGATTCCATTAGTGAGGTTAATAAACTCACAATGGTCAACCTTTACTGACGGGCAACTGGCCTCAATGCCGGTACCCAGCCAGTCGGCATCAAAAATATACGTACCCGGTTCATTGATAAACCGGCTGCCGGTAACGACCAGCCGCCGGATGCTGTCGGCACGCAAAAACACGCCGGGAGTTATGCCCTCCTCGTAATGATTCAGTTTATCGGTCACGGCGAACATACAATCATTCACCAGAACAGTGTCGGCCGAACCCTTTAGAAATGCGGCCGATTCAGCGCAGTTCCTGAATCCGGCATTATTTAGCTGGACATTTATCGGGCCCGAAGCAAGTAATCCCACTCTTGCATGCTCGACCATACCCCCGTTAACAATCATTATTTTTGCGGGCGTTACGCTATCTTCTTTATTCAGGCGGATTCCTGCCCAAAGGTCACCACAAAGGTTTCCGATGGTACCGCCGTCAATTTCGAGGCTCCCTCCGGCGTCAACTGTAATGTTTGTTTCGCCTGGCATGGAAAGATATCCGGTAACCCTCAGGGAGCCTCCATTTTCAACCCGAATATCGTTATGAAAATAAGTGGTATCAATTACTACCAGCCTATCTCCATCCGAAACTCGAAACACGGAACGCGAAACACGATAACAGCTGTCATTGATCACGATTTCGGAAATATTCCCACGGCCGCCGTTCAGGCAAAAATGAATCTCATCAAACTGGCATTTCGATAAGGCATATCCATACGAGGGCCAGTAATCCATGATATTATTCGAGGTTCCCTGCATGGGGCAACCGTTATCCTCGCATAGGTCGCACTGTTCCCCGTCGGCTCCGCCGGTGAAATTATGGCTCAAACCCAGACAATGGCATAGTTCATGAACCAGGTTCCGGCCACATTCGTCCAGCGACAGAGCCAATGGCTGGCGGATAAAACTTTCATAATAACCTCTGACTGCAATATATCCGCGATCGGCCAAATTTCGGGTATGGCCGCCGGTTACCACATTGTTGGCTCCTATAAAAACCGGCAGGGTCTGGTATTTCTGAAGATAACTCAGTGTTGAGTCACCATCAACATATCGATCCCGCATGTAAGGAGAATCAATTTCGGATGAGCAATCCCAGGCTTTCGTATCGTGGTGATAGAATAGTGTATCCAGACGGATTCGCACACGGCTGTCGCCCACAAACACCGATGACACCGCCGGTTTCAGCGTATCCAGATTTGACAATCGGTTGTTTACCCAGCCAATCAGCTGATCAAGAAAATCCTGATGACCAGCGCTATCCATGCAGAAATTTCCTACTCCTGAGTCATCCTGAAAAACATGAATGGCAATTCTCAGGTTTCTGACAGGCTGCAGCAGCGTATCGCCCTGCATGGCCCTGAGCGGAATAAAAAAAGTCGTCAACAGCAGGAGAAGCACCCCTGTGCGAACCGATCTTCCCGATAGCCTGCGGATTTGAATCATGAATATCTATTCCAAACCCTCTTTCATGGGGACAAAGGAAAAATTTCCATGCGTGGTAATTTCGTAGGTATTTTCTCCGGTTCTGACACATTTTGTCATGATCTGTGAATCATGCCGTCCGACCGGTGCAACCAGAATACCCCCAACAACCAGTTGACTTTTTAAGGCTTCCGGGATTGCCGGGGCGGCAGCGGTGATCAGTATCCGGTCGAAAGGCGCATAGGATGGAAGGCCCTGATATCCATCACCCAAAAAAAATCTCACCTGATAGCCTAGTTCGCGGTGAATCCGCTGGGCATCCTGGTACAGTTGCCGGATTCTTTCAATGGTAAAAACTCGAGCCCTCAGCTCAGCTAAAACAGCCGCCTGATATCCTGAGCCGGTACCCACCTCCAATACCTTGTGAAACACCTCTACTTCAAGAAGTTCCGTTTGAAACGCCACCGTATAGGGTTGTGAAATAGTCTGCCCTGAAGAAATTGGGAAAGCCTGATCCTGATAGGCAAATTTCAGGAAGGATGAATCGATGAAAGCATGCCTCGGGATGTTCATCATCGCATCCAATATCCTTTGATCTTTTATTCCCCTGCCCTTCACCTGTTCAACCAGTTTTCTTCGCATTCCCTTATGCAGATAGCTGTCTTCGATCATTACAATTCTGTTAACTTTGTGAGGTGAAATATCAGAAAAAAAACAACAATGATTAAACTTCGGTGGATTTTAGGCGCGATTACCTTTCCTTTCCTTTTCTTTTCCTGCGATATTATCAACCCTGCTGAAGACATTCCCTGTGTCATCAAAATCGACACGGTTCTGGTGAAAGTGACCAAAGTCGATCAGGGATCGGCAAGCCACAACATGTCATGTGTGAAAATCACCGTTGGCGGAACTACTCTGGGTTTCTTTGAATTACCCACGATGGCTCCATGCCTCAAGACCGGATCACAGAGTCTTTACATCGAACCCAGTTTCAGATTGAACGGGATTGCCGCATCACGAGAAGTGTACCCGTTTTTCAAACCCTATACCGGTACCAGCAAGTTTGACCTGATACCCGGAGAAACGATCACCATCACTCCGACAACCACCTACGAGGAAAAAGCCAAATTCATCTGGCTGGAGGACTTTGAAGATGCCGGAGTTTCGTTCCGTTACGCCACCTATAGTGACACCACCTGGATTACACAAAACGACACCGTCAAGGATGGCCGGTATTCAGGAGCCATCTATCTGGATTCCACCAACCGGTATTTTGAAGCCTACAGCGGTACCGATTTCGAAAGACCCAATGTAAATTCAGAAGCTTTACTGGAATTTGATTATTTCAGTACGGTTCGGTTTGAGCTGGGTGTTTACACTTATGACAACGATGTAGCCACCTGGAATTCGTTGATGATCGTCAGGCCCTGCGACCACTGGAACCGCATTTACGTTGATATACACACCCTTATGGAGGACGACGACGTGGATTTCGATATATACAGGCCCGGCATTCGTACCGCCTGGGATTCAACAGGTGCAGCCAGACAATCCGTTCTTATGGACAATCTTAAACTGATCCATTTTTAATGAACCAGAAAAAGCAACTGCTGAAGTATCTGATTTCCGATTTTTTATCAGCCGGAGTAAGCTGGACTTTGTTCTTCATGTTCCGGAAGGTCATTATTGAGACCAAAAAATTCGGTTATCCGGTACCTATCGAGTTTGATCACTCCTATTTCCAGGGGTTGATCATCCTTCCGGTTGCCTGGGTACTATTCTATTTTATTTCAGGATATCACAAGGAGATTTATCGAAAATCGAGGCTCAGCGAGTTGGGGCAAACTATTGCTACCACTTTTATAGGGGTTATGGTGATTTTCTTTG
>JAQWAJ010000007.1 GCA_028707745.1 Bacteroidales bacterium
CTGCAGCTAATACAGTGTTCAAAGAATCCTGAAGAGCGTTGAATTCTGAAGATACATACAAATTGGCCTGAGCCTGTTTTGCAGCTTCGATAGCAGCATTTGCAGCATCAATTTCAACTTGTGGATATTTCTGGCAGCTAGTCATAACTAAAGCCATACCCACGATTGCAAGACCTGATAACAATTTAATTTTCATTTTAAATCCTCCGTTAAAGATTTTATTGATATTAGATAATTAAAAATTCGCTTTAAAAACCGCTACAAAGGTAGTAGTAATTTTATTCGTTGTATTCAATGGCTGTGATTTTTTTTTAACCATTGTTAATATATTGATATAAAAGTAATTGGCAAACAAAAACATCTACCGCCTCCCAAACATGGCCAGTTATATTTTTTCATCCAGATGAAACCTGATCCTTAGTTTTTCTCCATTACGATCTGCCCTGATTGTGACTACATTACCCGAATCCCCATACAGAACACTGTTAATATCGTCAAGACTCATACTTAACGCCGGTGTATTGTTAATGTATTCGATCAGATCACCGGTTTTCAATCCTGCCTGGTGAGCCGGAGATCCTGGAATGACACTGAATATGGTATAGATCGGGACTTTTGGATTGATCTTCTCAACATCCATACCGCTCCGGTTGTATGAAAACGGAGAACTAAACCACCGGTTAGGTTTCAGATAGACGGCAGATCCCTGAAAATCATAGATGACCGTAAAACGCCGGAGTATGTCGTTTCCAATGCTGCCATGCCTTTGCGAATTCAATGTAAGTCCGGATATGGAGGCAGAATCAGGATACGATACGAGTGGGTTTTTTAAAATAAACGGTCCGATCTCTGCCGACTTTACTCTGCCGTTAACACCCGAAATGGTACCGTTCAGGCCTTGCCCAAGCATAGATCTGACTGTTTTCGGTGGAATGATAATGGAAGGGTCGGCGATCGGAGCTATCCAGAACGACAAGCTGGCGCCGGTGTCAATCAGTAATCTGACCGTGATCGCCGAATGATTGTCCTGAACCATTTTAACTTTCATATAAGCTCTCCCATCAACAATCTCAATCGGAATTTTGCTGTAGGAACGGGTTTTCTTTTTTAAATTGAACTTCTTGCGATCATAAAATGTGATCACTTTTCTCACATGATCAACACCGATAATGAAATTCCCGAACCAGTCTGATCCGATCAATCCGTTCACGGGAACACCTAATTGCCGGGATAGTTCAAAGTGATCTGCTGTCAGCAGGTAAACATCCACATTGCTGCCTCTCACTCCCCGCAGGGTGTCTCCCGGAAACCCGATGGTCAACAGGTTCCCTTGCGAAAAATAGGCTTCCAGCGGAGTGCCGTCACCCAATCCCCCGATGTTGATTTTGCGGGCAGCGTGAATCTCGATGGTATCCTGATCGTCAAGCGCGGAAATAATGGTGCTGTGGATCCCGGAATCCAACACCATCTGAAGATTAACGGTATTGTTGATCCCGGCAGGTAATACGATTAAGTTTTGTGAGAGTACGAAAGGAAGAGTATATCTGCCGGATTCCGGATTATTGAAAGAATAACCCGTCTGTCCGGTCAGTATCAGAACCGGCCAGAACAATCCCATTAGAAATACGGCAAAAAATTTACCATTCATAGAGCCGTCAGCTGCACCCTGAGCTCAACTCCGGGTTTAAGCGGATAACTGTTGTTTCTTACAAAGATATCCATTTCTGAGTCTCCCTGAACCTTTATGCTGATGTTGTACCGATCGATGGTAATACGCAACGACTGGTCCCTGAAAAGTATGGTAAATGACAATGATTCCCATTTGACCGGAAGTAATGGATTGAAATGGAGCTGATCTTTAATGACCCGCATACCTCCAAAGCCTTCCACAATGGCTAGCCAGGTACCAGCCATACTGGTAATATGGCAGCCTTGATGAACCTCATGGTTATAGTCATCCAGATCGAGCCGGCTTGTCCTGAGATACATCTGATAGGCCGTATCGACATAACCCAGTTTGGAAGCCAGTATGGCGTGAACACAAGGAGAAAGCGAAGATTCATGGACCGTTCTCGGCTCATAAAAGTCGAAGTTGCGCCGGATGGTATTCAGCGGGAAATGATCCTCGAAAAAGTATAATCCCTGTAATACATCTGCCTGCTTGATCAAACAGGAACGAAGTATCCTGTCCCATGACCAGTGCTGGTTTACGGGTCGTTCTTCGGGCCGCAGGTCGGCAGCCATAATCTGCTCTTTATCGAGATATCCTTCCTGCTGAAGAAATATGCCCAGTTCAGGATCTTCCGGAAGATAGACGTGATTCAGGATGGTCGACCAGCGGTTGGTTTCTGTGGTCATTCCGAATTTTGTAATCTCTTGGATACGGATCCAGTCATCAGGATATTTTTCCATGACCAGGTCCAGGCATTCGATCGTAAACTCAAGCGTCCAGGAGGCCAGGTAGTTGGTATACCAGTTGTTGCTTACGTTGTTTTCGTATTCATTCGGACCCGTAACACCCAGCATGACAAACATTTGTTTCGGATCAGAGTAGGTAAAGCGCTGCGACCAGAAACGGGAGATGCCGATTAACACTTCAAGACCGTATTCGGCCAGATAGTGGTCGTCGCCGGTATGTCGCATGTAATTATAAATGGCATAAGCAATTGCACCGTTCCGATGTATTTCTTCGAATGTTATTTCCCATTCGTTATGGCACTCTTCGCCATTGATGGTGACCATCGGGTAGAGGGCGGCACCATCGGTGAACCCCAGTTTTTTTGCATTTTCGATCGCTTTACCGAGGTGCCGGTATCTGTAAACCAGCAGGTTACGCGCAACTTCCTTATGGGTGGTGCTAAGATAGAATGGGAGGCAGTAAGCTTCCGTATCCCAATAAGTGCTGCCACCGTATTTTTCACCGGTAAAACCTTTGGGTCCGATATTCAGCAGCGGATCATAACCCGTATAGGTCTGATTCAGATGGAAGATGTTGAACCGGATGCCTTGTTGGGCAGAGATATCTCCTTTAATTTCGATATCACTGCTTTCCCATTTCTTCTGCCAGCATTCGACCTGTTCCTTTTTAAGTTTGTCATATCCTTCAATGACTGCCAGCTCAAGGATGCCGCAAGCCCTGGATGCCAGTTGATCTGCAGAATAATCCCGCGAGGTGGTTACGGCGGCTATTTTGGTGAATCGTACACGGTTTCCTTGTTTAACTGTAAATCGGTAATGGTTTGAAACGTATTGCTGGCGGATGATCAGCTCGGGGTTTGCCTGCTCATCATTTTCCGGAGGGAAACAGTCGGAGTACATGGCCATGCAGATTTCAAAGCCACTCTTTTTTGTCCGGCTGGTGAGGTAACCATAGTCGCCTTCATGTGATTGATTTACAGGGGTCCAGAATTTTTCACCATAATTGGCATCCTCGTTTTTGACATCTCCGTCGATGAACAGTTCAGCTTCAAGGTTTCCGGAAAAATTCAGGGGGGTGAGATCATACCGGATGGCACCGATCTCTCTTCTGTTCATTGAAAGAAACCGTTCGGTTTCAACCCTGATTTGTTTTCCATCGGGCCAGGACGCGGTGAATTCGCGGGTCAGGATACCTTCCTTCATATTGAGTACCCGTCTGAAAGCCGTGACTTTCATGTGGCCGATATTCAGTTCCTGCCCATCAAAACTGAACTTCATTCCGATCCAGTTTGGCGCATTAAGCACTTTAGCGAAGTATTCGGGATATCCGTTCTTCCACCAGCCGACACGGGTTTTATCGGGGTAATAGATACCGGCCAGATAGGTTCCGCGAAGCGAAGGGCCCGTGTAGGTCTCTTCAAAATTGGCCCTCATGCCCATGTGCCCGTTCCCAAGACTGAACAGGGACTCCGACCGTAAATGGTTCTCCCGGTTAAATCCCTCTTCGATGATGAGCCATTCGTCTTCAAGAAGGTATTTGCGCATGACAGGTTAATTTAAAATTCAATCAGATCTAAAGTAACTCCTACAAAACCCGGGATAACCTTATCGGCTTCAAAGAGAATATCCGGTTGTCCGACTCCGATACATTTCATCCCCCCGTTATGGGCCGCCTCAACGCCAGCGATTGCATCCTCAAAAACCACGCAGTTTTCAGGATCGGTTTTCAAATCACGGGCTGCCAGAAGAAAAACTTCCGGATCCGGTTTAGCGTTGGTCACCCGGTTTCCATCGATTATGGCATCGAATGTTGCTGATAATCCGATCCGGGCCAGAATGGTACCGGCATTTTTGCTGGCCGTACCCAGGGCGATTTTCATGCCTGCTGACCGTGTCAAACGCAGGAACTCATTGACTCCGGGCAGGATATCGGCGGGTGTCATTTTCTGAATGTATGCCAGATACCATTCGTTCTTCTGGGCGGCCAGTTTCTGCTTTTCATCATCCGGTAAGGTCAGGCCTCCGACTTCGAGCATAATGTTGAGGGAAGCCATGCGGCTCACTCCTTTCAACCTTTCATTATGTACTTCGGTAAAATCGAATCCCAGCCCATCGGCAAGCCTTTTCCACGCCAGATAATGGTAACGGGCGGTGTCAACCACAACTCCGTCGAGGTCAAAAATGCATGCTTTAATCATTCCTTCCACAAAATATTAATCATCCTTATCGGTCACAAATATCACGGTTATTGCAGCAATAATCATCGATATGCCACCAAATACCAAAGAATAGATCGCGTGACCGCCAAAAACGGTCTTAGTCAGGAAGCCAAGCAGGGTGGCCGCAAGTATCTGAGGGATCACTATAAAGAAATTGAAAATTCCCATATAGGTTCCCATTTTTTTGGCTGGCAACGATCCGGTAAGAATCGCGTAGGGCATTGACAGAATGCTGGCCCAGGCCAGACCGATACCTACAAATGGGAGTATCAGCAGATTCTGGTCCTTGATCAGGAAAATGCTACACAGGCTTATTCCTCCAATTGCCAACGAAATAGCATGGGTGATTTTACGGGAGGTGTATCTGGCTAAAACAGGAAGCAGAAAAGCAAAAACTGCCGCAAACCCACTGTAAACTCCAAAGAGCACACCAACCCAGTTTGCTCCTTCATTATAGGAAGCAGAAGCCGTGTCGGTGGCGCCAAAAACCGTGCTGGTCACGGCAGATGTGGTATATATCCACATGGAGAACAGTGCCAGCCAGGTGAAGAATTGCACAATTGCCAGTTGCCCCATGGTTTTTGGCATCAGAAACAGGTCGGTCATGATCTCGGTTAATCCGTTTACTGATTCTTTTCTGATGAATATTCCTGAGAACAATAGCAGCAGTCCAAAAACGGTCAGACCTCCGCCAAGTACATACAACTCCTTTTCAAGCTTCAGAAAATAGATCAATAAGATGATCGCCAGTCCGATAAAAGTCCAGATGATTCCGCTCCGGTAAAATCTGGGGGCCGGAATCCGGATTGCCGCAGGGGTCGCTTCAGATCCGGATTCCTCCTCCTTGCCAAATTTGGCCATCTCTTCAGGGGAATACTCTTTCGAACTGATTACCGTCCACAATACTGTTCCGATGAAGAATACAGCGCCGACGTAAAACGCCCATCTGACTGATGGAGGGATTACGCCTTCAGTGGCGGTATTTGCGATACCAAACCAGTTTGTAAAGATGTAAGGCAACACGGAAGCCACCACTGCGCCGGTTCCGATGAAAAAGCTCTGCATGGCGAATCCGAGTGTCCTTTGTTCCGAGGATACATTGTCTCCGACAAATGCCCTGAATGGTTCCATCGAAATGTTTATCGACGCATCCATGATCCAGAGCATACCTGCAGCCATCCATAAAACAGCTGAATTTGGCATGATAACCAGGGCGATGGAAGCCAGTATGGCACCCGTGAGAAAATAGGGGCGCCTGCGACCCAGCTTAGTCCAGGTTTTATCGCTGTAATGCCCGATAATCGGCTGAACGATCAATCCGGTGAGGGGAGCAGCGATCCAAAGTATCGGGATGTTTTCGATTTTGGCCCCCAAAGTTTCAAATATCCTGCTCACATTGGCATTTTGCAAGGCAAAACCCATTTGTATTCCCAGAAATCCGAAACTCATGTTCCAGATTTGCCAAAAACTCAGCTTAGGCTTGTTTACCATATTATTCGTTTTGTACCATGTTCGGATTTACATCCATTTCACGTTGCGGAACTTTAAACACTAATTTTATATCGTTCCAGGGCAATCCGGCGATGTCTTTTTGCAACCTTTTCATGTTATGAAAGTGGTCTCCTTCAAAAGCAAGCTCTTTGATTCGCTGCAAATAAATGGCGCTCAATGTGGCCTTTTTAGCATTGGTTAATCCGGCTCTTGCACGGATTACATTCAGATCGTCAACAGCTGTTAAATCAGCAGCATTAACCATTACCTTACACTCAGCCCGGGTCAGATACATTTCAGACAACCTTAAAATCGGAACATTCATATAGCGGTCATCGAACTTCTTGGTGAAAAACTTGCCTTCGATATTTTCATATAATTGCATGACTCGGTTGTCGCCAGAACTCTTTTCTGATGCGAGAACCTGAATGTAATCGTTGGAGGGAGAGAACTTGCCCGATGATTTGTACCGGTAGTATCCGTTCAAGGTCCCGCAGGAAGCATCTGCCGTGGTACTCATAATAGCGAAGATGACCTCGCCCGACTTTGCTGCTGAATAGTTGTTAATGATCAGAGGTTCAAGGGTGAATCCTCCCTTATCAATGACTTCGGTGCAGGCAATGATGGATTCGGCATAATCTCCATGATAAAAACGGACCCTGCCCAGCAAGGCATAGGCAGCCCATTTGGTTGCCCGGTCGCTGTTGGTGGCCGGCAAGAGTGTTACTGCTTTTTCAAGATCGGCGATGATATTTTGATAACAGGTTTCAATGTTATCCCGTGCCGGGTTAACTGTTATCCCGGTGGGTTCCTTCAGGTAGGGGACTCCGAGTCCGGTGACCGGATTCCCCAGATAACGAACCATATCGAAATAAAGCAATGCCCTGATAAACAATGCTTCACCTTCGAGCCGGTCTTTATTGGCCGCGATATCTTTGTCAGAAACATTCGGGATTTCTTTGATCACATTATTGACCAGATTGATGGTAAAATAAGCATTTGACCAGAAACTGGTGGTAATGCGGTTATCGGCAGACATGGTTTTGTTAATCATCTGGAGTTCCTCGTAAACTGTATTTTGTTCACCGGAAATCTTCACATTGTCGGCAAGCATGTCACCGGCGACCCAGATTCTTCCACCATACAGGTCACCACCCTGGATCCGGTCGTAGGCCCCGATCAGAGCGGATTGCAATCCGGCGGTTGAAGTCAGTGCGGTTTTATCAGAGAGGTCCATTTTAGGTTCCATTTCCAGCATCTTTTCACAGGAGGAAAGAACCCCGCAAACAACAAGGACTGAGCTTATGTACTTTATAGTTTTCATAATTGCAGATATAAGGGGTTAGATAGTGAGATTGATGCCAAACATGATGGTTTTAATCTGAGGCGGGCTCAGGTAGGTTACACCCTGTGTGGTATTCCCGGATGCATCACGGTTGACTTCAGGATCCCAGCCGGTGAAATTGGTCAGTGTCCAGATGTTCTGGCCTTTAAAATATACCCTTACATTTTTCACTTTGATTTTGCTGGTAAAACTGGCAGGCAGGTTATACCCGATGGTCAGGTCTTTTAGTCTCAGGTAAGAAGCGTCTTCCAGGTAACGGGTCGTATTGTAATTTCTGTTATCGGGTTGCCAGGTCAGTCTTTGAACATCCGTATTCGTGTTTTCAGGTGTCCAGGCATCGAGAACCTTGGTAGTCTGATTCCAGTTACCATCAAATCCGCCTTCCAGAAATTTGGCGTCATCGCGGTAAACATCCTGTCCGACAGCCCAGGTAAACATGATATTCATATCGAAGTTTTTCCAGCTCAGGATGTTGTTCATACCGCCGAAAAATGTGGGGTAAGGATTCCCGGTTACAATAGCATCGCGTGCATAGTTATATTCATTGGTCTTTTCACCGGTTTCCTGATTAATAAACAGTTCGTCGCCGGTGAGGGGATCGATGCCAGCCCATTGAACGAGTCTCCAGGCTCCGATCGGGTATCCCTCCTGGGCGAAGTTGTTGCCGTAGGTTTCGCCGGCAATGATCTGGTTATTGATGTCGAGGATTTCATTGTAGTTACGGGCGAGGTTCAGTTCAGTCTTCCAGATCAGAGCACCGGTCAGGTTGTTGGAGGTGATGAAGAACTCGATGCCTCTGTTCAACATGGACCCTACATTCCGGGTCACCGTTGAGGAACCGCTGGTTTCCGGAATGTTTACATTAAGCAGCATATCGGTGGTCAGCTTTTTGTACCAGTCAAAACCTCCTGATATTCTTCCTCCCAGAATGCCCCAGTCCAGACCGAAGTCGATCTGTGAAACTTTTTCCCAACCCAGATCGGGGTTAGCGATGTTACCGGTGCCAATACCTGACTCACCATTATATTGCGTAGAATAGTAAGAGCCGAAATACGAATAATTTCCGATTGAAGCGTTTCCGGTCATACCGACAGATCCCCTGAGTTTCAGGAAAGAGCTTACAGGAACGCCTTTCATGAATGACTCGTCGCTGATGATCCATCCCACGGATGCTGCAGGGAACCATCCGAAACGGTTATCCGGACCGAAACGTGAAGAACCATCCCTGCGGATGCTCATGGAAAGGAGGTATTTGTCGTTGTAGGCGTAATTAGTCCGGAAAAAGTAAGACAGAAAAGAGAATCCGCCTTCATAGGCAGTTCCGGCTTTTTTAGTTCCGCTGCCAGGATTGTGCAGTGTGGGATTTGCCAATTCTTCGGCAGAAAATTCCGCATCGCGCTGATAACTCTTTTCGGCTGATGTTCCAATCATCGCAGTGACAGCATGTACATCGGAGAATGTTTTATCGAAGCTTAAATAGTTGTTGGTATACCAGTTGTTTACGTTAACCCGGCGGTCCTGTGCCCAATCGGTCTCCTGCGTAATGGTGCCAATCCAGCGTGATTCTCTTTGAAACATATCCGTCAGTGCATACTCAGTACGGAACTTCAGCCATTTGGTGAATTTATAATCGCCAAAGATATTTGCCATAATGGAGGTGGCATCCTGTACATACTCCGTGTTGTTTTCATAAGCGATCGGGTTTGTACCACTTCGTGCGGCGAAGAATGTTCCGTCGGCATTTCTGACGGGCATGATGGGCAAACTGCGGGACTGAGCGGTACCCAAACCACCTGCCCAGCCGGTTTGAACACGATGGTTCATCGTATTGGTCCAGATCATTTTAGCTCCAACGGTAAATTTGTCGGTAGCCTTATGCAATAAATCGATATGACCGGATGCTCGGGTAAAAGCATTGTTGATGATGACCCCCTTGTCGTCACGATAGGTGAGCCCTACATAATAGGTCGTTTTCTGATTTCCGCCGCGGATATTGAAATTGGCTTCCTGAACAGCGCCAAGGCGCAGCATTTCATCGAGCCGGTCGGTGTTGGTGGAATCTGCCATTCCCCGGGTAATTCCAAAAGGAAGCGCTGCATAAAATGCCTGATAATCATTTGAAGTGTCCTTTCCAGGGGTGTTTGCCCAGGCCATCTTGGCCATTCTGAGGTATTCAGAACCGGAAAGGAGATCAAGGCGATGGGTGACATCGGTAACTCCGGCGTAATAACCGACATTGATCTCGGATTTGCCTTCCACACCGCTTTTGGTGGTGATCAGAACAACGCCGTTTGCTGAACGGGAACCGTAGATTGCCGCAGCAGAAGCATCTTTCAGAACCTCGATAGATTCAATATCTGCCGGATTGATCAACGAAAGAGAGTTTGTTCCGTCAGCAAATCCTGAAGCTCCATAGTTGCCGGCTATCATCGGAACGCCGTCAACTACATATAATGGCTGACTGCTGGCTGATAAAGAAGAGGTACCACGGATACGGAGGGTAACCGGAGCTCCGGCCAGACCGTTATCAGAGGTTACCTGGACCCCTGAAGAGCGCCCCTGGAGGGCAGCTTCAAAGGAAGGTACTGAAATATTCGCCAGTTCGGCTGCTTTGATGCTGGAAATGGAACTGGTAATATTTCTCTTGCGGTTGGTACCATATCCAACAATCACCATCTCTTCCATATTCATTACATCAGCAGCCAGAACAAAATTGACCGTTATGGTCTGGTTGTTCACCAGGTTAATCTCTTTGGTCACAGATTTAAACCCAAGGCTGGACGCCTTAATCGTGAATTTTCCGGCCGGGGCCTTATTGATCTGGTAATTGCCATCAACATCAGTAGCATTGCCGACCGTTGTGCCCAATAACACAACGGATGCACCGATTATCGGACTTTTCTGATCATCGGTAACCTGCCCTGTGATGGTCACGTTCTGGGCGAAGCCATTACATGCCCATACCAACAGTGCCATCAACAGGAAAAATTTTCGTAAAGTTTTTGACATAATTGCAAGTGTTTAGGTTGTTACTTTCACAATCAAATTTGGGGAAATATTTCGGAATAAAACAAACGGGTTGTTTCAAAAAGGCCTGTAATACAACCTATTGGGACTGTATTACTCAAATTTCAAACGATTGCAGGAGATTTTAAACTTTATACAAAACCTCGTATGCCGGTAATCCTGGTTGAGTCTCGAAGGACCAATTCGGTTTTTATTTCATGATGAACAAACGGGAGGTTTGAACCAGTGGCCATAAGCCGGTCAAGAAGAAGTTGAATAGCGGTCTGGCCCATTTGATAGCCGTGCTGGTCAACGGTACTCAGTGCGGGATGGGATACTTGTGAGATGTCTTCATTGCTGAATCCGATCACCGAAACTCTTTCAGGGATTGCAATACCCAGTTCGTGCAGCGATTTTACAACCCCGACGGCAGTCAGATCATTCACGCAGAAAAAAGCATCCGGCGGATTCGGAATGTTCATGAGTTGTTTGGTCCGGATGCGCGCCTGTTTGAAGTTGTCGCAACACATGATCAGGTCGCGGTCCAATTCCATGTGATTGTCGAGTAAAGCCTGAATATAACCGGATTTTCGGTTGTCTGCGATATCCAGTCCGGGAGGTCCGCTCAGATGGGCAATCCGTCGGCAACCGATATGAATCAAATGAGTAACAGCATGATAGGCTCCATGATAATCATCAACAAGAACCTTGTCCGTATCAATGTCTTTTGATACCCTGTCGAACATAACCAGTGGTATTCCCATGTCAAGGGCATTCTGGAGATGCTCACAATTGCGGGTCTCCTTCGAAAGCGAAATCAAAATGCCTTCAACCTGACTCGACAAAAGTGCCTGAATGCCAATTACTTCCCGATTATAGGATTCGTTTGACTGGAATATCATCACATTGTATCCCGCATCATAGGCCAGATCTTCTATTCCCGATATCACTGAAGAGAAGAAGAAATGGACGATTTGGGGAACCACCAGCCCTAAAGTCTGACTTCTACTGTTCCGAAGGCTCAATGCAATGGCATTAGGCTTGTAGTTCAGCCGTTTAGCCAATTCGTTAACACTGGCACGTGTTTCTTTGCTGATGGCAGGGTGATTCTTCAGGGCTTTTGAAACGGTTGAAGGTGCTATCCCTAATTCTTCGGCAATATCTTTTATGGTAACTAACCTTTTTAGCATGTCAGATTTTCAGGAAATCGTTTGAATTCTATAAAGATAGAATGTTTTTTTCCGGAATCGCTCTCTTTTTTTCTGATCCTGAAATTGTGGTGAAAAATTACGGGTGTTTTTTAAAGAAATTCTGTCTCCCGGCTATTTTCCCACTTTTCTGACTCGTTCCACCAGGTTTGAGGAGACGAAAATAGCTCCTCCGGATAGAGAAATCTCATTCTTTCTGAAAAAAAAGACGAAAGTTATCACCATCGTTTCAAACGATTGAAATGTCAAATTCCAGCCTTTTGATTCTTTCATGGCATCTCATATTTAAGGGTAAATATCAGGGAATCATAGAAATCCAAATCATTTTTACGTAAATTTGAGAGAATAACAACTCTAAATCACTAACGTAAAATTGATATCATGAAAAAACTTCTACTCTTTTTGACTTTTGTGTCACTCCTGTTTGGTACGGCGGTTTCCACATTTGCTCAGGCAATGCCGGCCGCTATTAAAATTGAACCTGAAGGGGCCACTGCTTTCGATCAGATCAAACTGACCTTTGATGCCAAACTGGCTTGCACTCCCGATGGAAAGACCAATTTGCGTGGATTGACTCAGGTTGCCATGCACGGTGCCATCAAAAAACTGGGAACTACCTGGAACAGCTGGGGAGCCCCGGGTGTGGATTACAATGGTACACCAGGCGGCGGTTATACCACAAAACTGACTGCCAATGGTGATGATACCTACTCGATGACTTTCATTCCTGCAACCTATTTTGGTGTTACGGCAGACGATGGTGTCTTTATCGGGATATCCTGTGTATTTAATAATGGTACCGGTTGGGATAGCGAAGGAAAAGACACCGGCGACGGAGCCTGCATCGATTTCCAGATACCACTGGCCTATACAACCACTGACCCGGTGGGTAATTTCTATGTGAATATGAAGAAAATCATTGAAGCTGAAGAATTTATCGCCGGCGTTGATAAAGTTTACCTGGTTCTGGATAAAGTTGGCACATTCGATATGATTGACCTGGATGCCGAATTCAATTCCGACTCTATCTACTACGTAAAAGTGGAGACAGGCATTATTAAAGACTCCACTTATACCTATCATTACCGCATCAATACGGCAACAGCTGAAACTGTCGACCCACGCTCTTTTACAGCCATGGGTGGCCCGAATACCTTTAACGACTGGTGGAATGATGATCCGATTGTGATACCGAGCACGATCACCTTTAAGTTGGATATGACTTATCCGATTGCCCACGAAATATTTATACCGGGCACCGATTATATTGATGTTGCCGGCTCTTTCAACGGTTGGGGACCCGCTGCGGGCACTTACCATTTGGCTGTGACTGATGATGCGAATATCTATTCGATCGAGGTTGACAGTCTGGTGGCTGGTACAAACTATGAATTCAAATTCCGGCTGAATTCAAACTGGGATACCTCGGAATTCCCCGGAGGATTATACAACCGGTCGTTTAAACCGAAAGCAGGCCCTCAGGAGCTTGCCCTGTCTTACAACACGGCACTGAATTTCACAGTTGATATGACCAAAGCGGTTAATTCCGGTTCATTTGTTGACCCAACCAATTATGTTGATGTTGCCGGGGCTTTCAACGGATGGAGCGGATCAGCCCAGCTGACCAGCCTGGGAAGCAATGTTTTCGGAATCAAGATCGAAACGGTGAAACCTGAAACCCTTTATGGATATAAATTCCGCATCGATGGTTCGTGGGACAATTCAGAATATCCGGGTGGAGGCCCTAACCGTGAATACACCACCATATATGGATATCAGACGGTTCATCATTTTTATGATGTTTCGGCCAGTGTGCCTGATCTGCGTTTGAATTCCATTCTTTTCTTCCCGAATCCCGTCACTGATATTCTCACCGTGATGAACACGGAATCAGTAGAGAAGATAATGATCAGCAATATGTTGGGGCAGGATGTGAAAATTGTGATGAACCCCGGTTCAAGTGCCGAAATTTCCACCAATGACCTACAAAAGGGGATGTATTTCCTTAATTTTGTATCAAAAGATGGAAACCGGCGTACCGAAAAGATTTTAGTTAATTAGTGAATGTCATTTAATGAAAAGCCCGGTCGAAAAGCCGGGCTTTTTAATATCCTTTGATTTATGTTTACCCGCAAATCTGTTTTTCTGTGTCTGGCATACCTCCTCTCCGGAGTGTGGTGCCTGAATGGTCAGGTGATAACCTGTGATCCGGTCTTCCCGACCGACTCCGATTCTGTTACGATCATTTTCAATGCCAATGAGGGGAACCGTGGACTGGCCGGGTATAGCGGTTCGGTTTATGCGCATACCGGGGTGATCACCAGCCAGAGTTCTACCGGATCCGACTGGCGATATGTCATTGCATCCTGGAGTCAGAATCTAGACAAGGCTAAACTGACTTCTCTGGGAAACGATTTGTGGGAATTGAAGATTAAACCCAATATCCGTAGCTTTTACGGGGTTCCGGCAAACGTTAAAATACTGAAACTGGCCTTCGTGTTCAGAAGCCAGGACGGATCCCGACAGGGTAAAGATGCTGGCGGTCTGGATATTTTTCAAAACGTTTACGAGCCCGGACTGAACCTCGTTCTTCTGGAACCCTCATCGAAGTTTCTTACGGTGGAACCCCAACAGTTGATCCCGGTACGGGCTTCGACTTCGGGTTCCGATTCGATCTTGCTTTATAAAGATGGCATCAAACTGGCCAGCACACAGACCCGTGATTTAAGCTATTCAATTGAAACTGACAGCGCCGGTCTACATCATGACAGCCTGATGGCTTATCTAGGAAACCAGCAGGTGGGCGATAGTTTCCAGTTTTATGTGAAAGGTGACGATTTCACTCAGGAATTACCACCTGGCGTAAAGGATGGAATTAATTATCCCGATGCACAAAGTGCCATACTGGTTCTCTTTGCTCCGGAAAAGGACCATGTTTTTGTAATCGGGGGTTTTACCGGTTGGAAAATCGATCCTGCGTTTCTCATGCACCGAACACCTGATCAGAAACGGTTCTGGCTGAAAATCGAAAACCTGATTCCCGGGCAAGAGTATGTCTTTCAATATCTGGTTGATGACGGGATTCGTATAGTCGACCCTTATTCTAATAAGGTT
>JAQWAJ010000306.1 GCA_028707745.1 Bacteroidales bacterium
CCTGTTAAGAATTTTGATTTCATTTTAAAAGGGACATATCGGTTGAATTCCGATATGTCCCTCTCCGTTTTATAACGGTTCTGTTTCAGTCTCCTCTTCCGGTCTGGTTTTTGTTGGCATCCCCGATATGAACGAAAAAGAAATTCTTAACAGTATCCGTCGGATTCATGACCTTTTGTCAGCAAAACGGCTTAAGGAAGCGATAACCAATCTTCAGCCCATGCTGGCGGATGCCGGCGTGAATTCGTGGATCGAGGAGGTGAATCAAATTGACGACACGTACCAGGTAATGCTCCTGTATACGGTTCAAGGTGTTCAGGACCCGGACCGCCAGAAGGTTTACCGTAAAATCGTTGCCGACCTGTTCGAACTCAATGACCGCGTGGCTGAATATCTCCTGACTAAGCTGTCAACCCAATATGTTTACGTCAGAAAACGGATTTTCAGAGATGATGCCGGGTTGGAATCTTTTATCCAGAGTTTTCTCCGGAAACCTGAAAGGATTAATCCATCGGATCCTGAATATCTGCGCGACTTATCGAGATTGTTTCACCTGATTTGGCTCACGGATGAGTTCCACGACCGCGAGGTTCAGCTGGTCGAACTGATCCGGAATTCTGATTCCATGTCGGTGGCAGAGAAAGGAATGTTGGTTACTGCATTGAATTTCAGTGTTCTCCGTTATTTCGATAAGCGTAAGTTCGAATTGCTCTTCGGTTTCTTTGATACTGACAATGAGGAATTACGGGAGCGCGCCCTGATCGGATTGCTGCTGGCCTATTTCCGCTACGATGATCGTTTGATTTACTATCCTTCGATCCGTGGCCAGTTCGTGGTGATGGACGAGACTCCTAATTTTAAAAAACTGGTGCAGGAAGTCATCATGCAACTGATCCGCGGCCGTGATACCGACCAACTCAACCGCCGGATGCAGGAGGAGATTCTTCCCGAGATGATCAAGCTGACACCCCAGATCAGGAACAAGCTGGATCTCGATCAGCTGCTGGGCGATAACCTGAGCGATGAGGAGAATCCTGAATGGCAGGAGATTTTCGAAGATTCCCCGGGATTGAAGGATAAAATGCAGGAACTGACCGAAATGCAGATGGAGGGAGATGATGTTTTTATCGGTACTTTTCAGATGTTGAAGGGTTTTCCGTTCTTCCGTCATCTGATCAACTGGTTTTTCCCATTTACGACCAAACACCCGGAGATCGTGGCGCTGGAAGAGTCCGGAGAGTTTGCCTGGATGAAGGGCTTCCTGGATTCAGTCGATAAAAGTTTCTATCTCTGTAATTCAGATAAATACAGTATATGCTTCGGTATCAGGTCGATGCCGGCTGATATGCAGAAGTTTCTATCCGATGGACTTCATGCCGAGGCCGAACAGTTTGACGAGATGCTGGACGAAGACAAGGTGCTGGATCCCCTTCAGCAATCGCGCCGAGTGATCCGCCAGTACATTCAGGACCTCTATCGGTTTTACCGGTTCTACTCTGACCATCAGGGATTTGATGATATTTTCAAATGGAAATTGGATTTTTACCATAAGAGTTTCTATCGGGATCTGTTCCTGGGAGATAATGAAGCCTTGTATTCAATCGCCGGATTCTATTTGCAGAAGAAACAATACCGCGAAGCTGCCGAGGCTTTCGGAGTTCTCGAACAATCGGGAGATATGAGCGCCGAAGTGTTGCAAAAACTGGGATACGCCTGGCAGAAATCCGGAAATTATCAGAAAGCGCTCGGCTTTTATCTGAAAGCAGATTTGCTCTCCTCTGAAAATCTGTGGAATCTCAAAAAAATCGGATTGTGCTACCGGTATCTCAAACAGCCGGAATTGGCCCTTCCTTATTACCGGCAGGCTGAACTGCTTGATCCTGATGATCTCAACACGGAAATATCGATTGGCCACTGCATGCTGGATCTGCAGGATTATGAGGGCGCTTTGAAATCCTATTACAAAGTCGAATACCTGATGCCTGGAAATCATAAGGTTTGGCGGCCGATCGCCTGGTGCTCCTTCGTTTTGGGCCGCTTCGACCAGGCTCGCAAATACTACGAAAAACTCATTGAAAGGGAACCCACCCATCACGACCTGATCAGTCTCGGCCATCTGGAATGGTGCGAAGGCAAACGAAATGAAGCGATCGACTGTTATCGCCAGAGCCTGATCATCGGACAAATCGATGTAGATGAGTTTCTTACGGTTTTTGAACAGGACCGTGATCAATTGCTGAAACATGGAATCGATCCGGAGGAAATCCCCATTCTGCTCGACAGGCTGAGGTATATCGCGTGATGTGCTGATGTGCTGATGTGCTGATGAGAGGTTTTGCCTTTCTGCCCTGAAGGGGCAGCCTGTGAGTATCCGCCGGTGCAACCGGCGGAAGAGGCCTCTGCGTAGTCCACTCCAGCTTCACCGGCAGAGAGGGTTCTGCCTTCTGCCCTGCAAGGGCAGCCTTTCAGTACCCGCCGGCATCGCCGGCGGAAAGGCATCCTACCTTTGAGCCTCACAGAACCCTGCAAGGGTTCAACAGGGTTCGGATATGCTAATGCTCTTTGAAGAAGCAACAATCGAATGATTTTATACCTTTAGAAAGTGGATTAGGTGAGGGTAGTACTGCCCTTCCTGACAGTGCCCGCCGGTGTAACCGGCGGGAATATAAACGGCTAAAGAATTATGAAATCAAATCTCAACCGTCGCGATTTTCTTCGCCTGAGTTCCCTGGCTGCCGCCGGAACCATTATCGTTCCCAGTATTGTTCCTTCATCCGTTTTCGGGAAAAGCGCCCCGAGCAACCGTATACAGATTGGCCAGATCGGCTGCGGCCGTATTGCCCATGAAGCGGATATGTCGGGGATCTTTCCTTTTAACTCGGCACGGATCATTGCGGCCTGCGACCTGGATTCGAAACGCCTGGCTGAAACCAAACAGTTCATTGAGTCTAATTATCAGAAGATTCATGGCGGGAATGAGGTCGATGTTAAGTTATACGATGATTATCGTGAATTGCTGATGAATCCGGCCATCGATGCCGTGGTGATCAGCACGCCCGATCACTGGCATGCACAACCGGCCATCGAGGCTGCCATGGCTGGGAAACATATCTATTTGCAAAAACCAACTTCACTGACGATAGCCGAGGGGAGGAAGCTCAGCGACATGGTCCACCGGTCAGGCGTGGTTTTTCAGATCGGAAGCCAGCAGCGTTCATCTGATCAGTTTCGGTATGCATGCGAACTTGTGCGCAATGGCCGTATCGGGGAACTGAAAACCATTCAGATCGGATTGCCGGGTGATCCCGGTGGGGAGGAGGAACCGGAGATGCCGGTACCGAAAAACCTGAATTATGAGATGTGGCTGGGATCGACCCCGTCAATCTATTATACCGAAAAACGGGTACATCCTCAGGCCGACTATTCCCGTCCGGGCTGGCTGCGGTGTGAACAGTTCGGCGCCGGAATGATCACCGGCTGGGGCGCTCATCACCTGGATATCGCCCATTGGGGCATGGGAACGGAATACACCGGT
>JAQWAJ010000307.1 GCA_028707745.1 Bacteroidales bacterium
CATGGAATACATTGTCAGGCTGAGGGGTGAATCCCTTAAGGACAGCACCTCCCTCAATGACAATCTTATGCCGGCCGGAAATATCGACGGAGGGTTGAACTTCGGACAGGAATACACCAATGTTTACTGGAACTTATTGGGAATGAAAGCATTCATTCAGGCCGCCGGATGGCTGGGCAAAAACATGGAAGCCAACCACTGGCAGGAGATTTATAACGATTTTTACACCACTTTCAGGAATGCCGCCAGTCGGGATATGCTGACCGATCCGGCAGGTAACCGCTACCTGCCCACCCTGATGGGCAGCGAAGGTGCAAAACCACTTCCCCAAAAAGCACAATGGTCATTCTGCCAGGCCGTATACCCCGGTCAGCTATTTGACCGGAATGATCCGTTTGTTGCTGGAAATCTGAAGATGCTCGAAGCTACTGAACAAGAAGGAATGGTTTATGGAACCGGATGGGATTCCAAAGGGTTGTGGAATTATTTTGCCTCTTTTTACGGCCATGCCTGGTTGTGGCAGGGTAACGGGATGAAAGCGGCAGATGCCCTGTATGCGTTTGCCAACCACGCTGCACCAATCCTGGCCTGGCGCGAAGAGCAATCTCCCCGGGGAGAACCCTATAAAAAAGTGGGAGATATGCCACATAATTGGGCGTCCGCTGAGTTCATCCGGTTAACAGTTCATCTTCTTGCCCTCGACCGTGGCAATGAACTTCATTTGCTCGAAGGACTTCCAGCTGAATGGACCCGGCCGGGAATGACAACCCGTCTCGATGGCGTAGCTACCCCTTTTGGCCCCCTGACCATGGAACTGAAAATAGCGAAAAACGGCAAATCCGCCAAACTCCGTATCAATCCGCTGAGTGATCCTTCTTGTTCAAAAATCGTCATTCATACCCAAAATTTATTCGGATGTCAGGATGTAATACGGATTGACCCCGACAGGCCCAGCACGATTACCATCAGGGAGAAATAAAAAATCCAAATGAATCGGGAATTAAGCTTTTAGGCGGATTAGTTTTCAAAGAGCCAATCCTTCTAATCCGTCATTCCATGAGATTTTCACTTGGTAACATCGCAAAATTTACAGCATTTGTTACAATTGCCTGGGCTTTAAATACCACATTGTTTTCGCAGAAACTACCAAAAAACATGTATTTCAATCCTGACTCAACCCGGCTGATCACAGGTGGTGTCAAATCAAACGGCTTATATGATCAGGAAAACGGAATCCATTTATCTGGAATTTCCGCAACCAGGTTTCTGGGATACACTGATTAGCAATCATGAAAAAGGGACCGACCTGAAGGCAACCCTGAAGAGGAACGGAAAGGTTTACGAAGGTGTCGGTGTTCGGTTTAATGGGTTACAAAACCCTCAATCTGAATAACGCCACCGAAGACCCCTCCTTTATGAGAGAAATTCTGTATCAAGACCTGATCAGCAAATATATTCCAACCACGAAAGGCAATTTCGTAAAACTGTATGTCAATAATGAATACTTCGGACTCTATTCAAACATTCAACAAATTGACAATGTGCTCATTAAGGAGTGGTTTTTGAGCAATGACGGTTCGAGGTGGCGGGCCTATGTGAAATCCGGCTTTCCCATGGGTTCGGGTAGGCCGGGTGGCCCTGGTGGCCCGATGGGCGGTCCTGGCAGACCGGGCAGACCCAGTGGATCCGGTGGGAAAGAGGATCCTGATGAAGATTCTGACGACGGACCGGGTGGCGGAATGTGGGGACAGGGTTAGGCTGGACTGAACTATCTGGGTGAGGATACCACCGAATATCAGAAAAACTACACCCTGAAATCGAGCAAACTGGATAATCCCTGGGAAGATCTCATTAAAGTCACCTATATCCTGAATAAAACACCCCTCGCCCACCTCGAAGATTCATTGTCGAATTACCTGGATATCGACCGTACCCTGTGGATGCTCGCCTGTGAGAATATTTTCCTGGATGACGATGGTTATGTATTCAAGGGAGGCATGGATTATTACCTCTATTTTGAACCGGAAACCCAAAGAATGGTTACTCTGCTGTATGACGGCAATGCCACCTTCAGCTCATTCAACAGCAACTGGAGTCCCTTTATCAACGAGAAGAACGAAAATTACCCCCTGTTGAACAGGGTCCTGAAAGTTCCGTCATTACGGCAGCGCTATCTGGCCCATGTACGCATAATTATTCAGGAGTCACTGAATCCAGCTGTGATTGACCCGATCATCGATCCATATGCGGCCCTCATTGGGGAAACTGTTCAGGAAGACCCGATAAAACTCAGTACCAATCAGGAGTTTGATGAAGAGATCCCGACACTCAAAAATTTTGCCATTAAAAGAAAAACATACCTGCTGTCCAATGCCGAAGTTAACCAAAAAGGAGTTTTTATCATTAAGATCACCGTTAAAGCAAAAACAACTGGTAATCCGGTACTGATTCCGAATGAACCCGCAGTGATTTCTGTTGCCCAGAACAAATCGGACCAGATCAAACAGATTAACCTCTGGTATTCAACGGGTTTAGTGGGCAAATTCTCCAAAATCAGCATGTCGGATCAGGGCAAAAATGGTGACGATATATCCGGTGATAACATTTACAAGGCCGTGCTACCCGGATTTCCGAAGGGAACTCTGGTTCGCTATTACCTCGAAGTAATTTCTTCGGATAAACTGGGTACTGCCACTTATGCGACTGCCGGGGCAGAACATGATGTGTTTGCTTATAAGGTCAGGTAAACAATATTCGTAACACGTGACGCGTAACGCGTAACGGGAATACTGATATCTGTTATATTTACAGGCAAATCAAACACCATGAATTCTAAAGAAAGACTACTCGCAGCATTGAATCGTGAAAAGCCTGACCGGCTACCGGCATCCGTTCACCAGTGGCAGGAATACCATCTGAAAGAATATATGGGTGGATTGAGCGACCTCGAAGCTTTTAAAAAAGTGGGGTTGGATGCTGAAATTCAATATTTTGAAGAAGCCGACCAGTTTTGGGTAGTCAATTCCGATCATTCTAAGTTTAACACCAGGACCTGGCAGGATGTACCTGAAGTAATCTCAAACAATCCAGATCAGAGGATCGTGCATCATACCATAACTACCCCGGATGGCATCCTTACCTACAAATCAGAGGGTAACCGCAAAACCACCTGGATCACTGAGCATCTGATCAAAAGAGATGAAGACATTTACCTGATCGGTAAATATATGCCGGTTCCCAAGCTCACACTGGGTCCGATCAGCAAGAGATATGCCGAAGTGGGCGATGCAGGAATCCTTCGCGGTTTTGTGTGGGGAGATCAGGCCGGATGTTGGCAACATGCTGCTTGTCTGATGGATATCACGGAACTGATCTATGCCACCTTCGAAAAACCCGAGTGGGTTCATGCCCTACTTAAGATTCTGCTGGATAAAAAACTGCAGTTCATCGAATCGATGAAAGGCGCCAAATTCGACCTGGTAGAAACCGGCGGCGGTTCAGCCTCTTCAACGCTGAT
>JAQWAJ010000308.1 GCA_028707745.1 Bacteroidales bacterium
ACAGCCACGGTCGGATCTTTCATAACGGCAGCCTTGCCTAATACTTCAGCCACTTTCACCATCCCCTCATTTCCGCCAACCGGGCAAAACATCGATTCGAGGGTCTCTGCCTTCACACAGTTCTCAGCAAATCCACGGCATCCCGGATATCCGCACCCTCCGCAATTGGCACCGGGTAAAACAGCTTCCACATCATCAATTCTCGGATCTTCAATCACCCTGAATCGCTGGGATACAAAATAGAGAATAAACCCTGATACGACCCCTATGACCGACAAACTGATGATCGTTATGACGACCGTATTCATAAAGTTGATATTTAATCGGTTTTACGTATTCTAAACTCAATCGACTTTCCAATTTTTTTCCTGAACAGATAGATGATCAAATAGTAAGGCACCAGCGATCCTATTCCGATTAATGCCGATAAGCCTTCGCGTTGGGTAACCGCCAGTACGGAGATCAGCACGGCAAGTAATACAATCAGCGGTAATCCATATCCAAACAGGACTGCTTTGTACCCATGCCTTTGCTCCAAAACAACCTCCACATGTTCACCAACCGATAAATCGATCCGGGAATCTTCAATATCAACGAATTTTTCTTCGGTATTGGATATGGAACATACACCCCTGGCATGGCATGCCGCACAGGCTGATTGCGCAACAAACCGGATTCTCACATGTGAACCTTCAATCATTTCAACAATTCCATCATGAGTGACTGTGGATCTGCTTTCCATTAGGGTCATCAGGTTTTGATCTGCCGAAAGTAACTTTATATGACCTAAATAACATTGCGATTAATCAGGTTTTTAAAATTAGGCTACTTTTGGGCTCATCAAAAAACAAAATGGAATTCACCAATCACCGTCTCGATAACGGACTTCGTATCATAGTCAACAGCGATTACAGTTCACCGATGGTTGCGATGAACATTCTTTATGACATCGGCGCGCGCGATGAAGATCCCACCCTTACCGGATTTGCTCATCTTTTTGAGCATCTCATGTTCGGAGGATCAGCCAACATTCCTGATTACGACTCTCCCCTTCAACTGGCCGGCGGCGAAAATAACGCCTTCACCAACAACGATTATACCGACTACCATCTGACCATCCCCTATCAAAACCTGGAAACCGGTTTCTGGCTGGAATCCGACCGGATGAATGAGCTGGCATTTTCTCAGGAAAGTCTGGATGTCCAAAAAAAAGTAGTCATTGAAGAGTACCGTCAACGATATCTTAATCAACCGTACGGCGATGCCTGGCTGCTTCTGAAACCACTCGCATACAAGGTACATCCGTACTTATGGCCCACTATTGGTAAAGAGATCCGGCATATTGAGGAAGCCAGGCTGAGTGATGTAAAAAACTTCTTCTACAGTCATTACGCCCCCAATAATGCGATCCTCTCACTATCAGGTTCGATTCAGCCCGATGAAGCTTTTAAAATGGCTGAAAAGTGGTTCGGGCCGATTCCCTCCAGAGTTATCAAGCCGCGCAACCTGAAACCTGAGCCTGAACAAACCGGATTTCGGTTCCAGCAGGTGGAACGGCCTGTACCCAGTCCGGCTATTTACCTGGCCTGGCACATGGGCGACCGGTTCAGCCGCGAATACTACATTCTTGATCTTCTTTCGGATATTCTTTCAAACGGCATGTCGGCCCGGCTCTTCCTGAGATTGGTCAAGGACCGCAAGCTTTTCAGCGATATTGACGCCTACATGACCGGTGACCGCGATCCGGGTCTTTTTGTCATCTGCGGACGGATAGCCAACGGGGTCACTGCTGAAGCCGGAATGCAGGCCATTCGCGAAGAGATCAGCCGGATTCTAAACGAACCGATTGAGGAGAGGGAACTCAACAAAGTCAAGAACAGGGCTGAATCACAATTCCTGTTCAGTAACCTGAATGTCCAGAACAAAGCCCTGAACCTCTCCTATTTCGAATGGCTCGGAGATGCCGCCATGATTGGCAGGGAAATGGAACTCATCCGTTCAGTCACCATCACCGAGATTAAAGAAACCGCAGCAAAAATCTTCCGGGATTCCAATTGTTCCTGTCTGGTTTATGCTAAAAAAGAGGAGAACTGATATGGACCGGAAAACAATGCCCGATATAAAGACCGTCACCCGGCTCAATCTGATACAACCCGAACATGCGCAGTTGTCAAACGGCCTTCCTGTTGTAATCATCCCTGCCGGAACAGAACCCGTATGCCGGGTAGATCTGGTTTTTGATGCAGGAATGCGCTACCAGGATTTTCTTTTTCAATCCTCTCTGACCAATCAGATGATTCCCGAAGGCACCGCCAAACTCACCGGCGGAATGATTGCCGAAGAATTCGAGTTTTATGGCAGCTATTTCAACATATCAGCCGACCGGGACGAGGCTGATTTCACCATACACAGTCTCGAAAAACACCTGGAACCGGTACTTAGCCTGATGAGCGAAGTTCTCATCCATCCTGCGTTTCCCGAGGAAGAGCTGAACATCATCAAGGCCAACCGCATCGAATCCATGAAAGTGGATGATCAACGGGTGGAAAGCCTGGCACGTAAAGAGTTCAACAGACTAATATTTGGCAAGAATCATCCTTATGGAGTGGTTGGTGAAATTCCAGATATTGAGCCCGTTGTGTCATCGATGCTGGCCGATTTCCATTCCAGATTCTACGATCAGTCGCACTGCAGGATCATGATCACCGGTCCAAATCCAGATCAGTACCTCCCGTTGATTGACCGGTACTTCGGGCAAAACTGGCCTTTGAAAAACTCTGCACCGGTTACCCGCTCAGGGTTGCCACCCTTGCAAACCAGTGATCTGAAGAGAAGCATAATCTCTCGTCCCGATGCTGTTCAAACTGCTCTCCGAATAGGCAAACCGCTGTTCAGCCGGTTGCATCCTGACTTTATGGGTCTTTCGGTTGTCAACACCATCCTGGGCGGATATTTCGGATCGAGGCTGATGAGTAATATCCGTGAAGAAAAAGGATATACGTACGGGATCTCCTCGTTCCTGCTCTCCCTGAAGGATTCCGGCAATTTCGTGATCGGGTCAACGGTGGGCGCTGAAGTTTGGGAAGAGACTGTATCAGAATGCAAAAAGGAAATCAATCGTTTGTGCAACGATAAAGTTCCCGAACAGGAACTGGAACTGGTCAGAAACTATCTGACCGGTCAGATCCAGCGGTCGGTCGACGGACCATTCCTGATTGCCGACCAGTTGAGGGGGCTTTGGATTCATGATCTCGACCTTAATTATCTGTCTGACTTCATGAAACTTATCAATTCGATCACACCGGAAGAAATCAGAACTCTCGCCGGCAAACACCTGGATCCGTCAAATATGGCGGTAGTTGCAGCCGGGCCCATTAAAAACCCGGATTGATTTACTAAATTCACGGTGGAATCATAGTACACATGTTTGAGTTAACTGCAGAAGAAAAATCCAAGGTTCAGGAAGCTTTTAATGATCTCCTGAATGGCCTTCCTAAAAATCTGACCAAGGCTG
>JAQWAJ010000309.1 GCA_028707745.1 Bacteroidales bacterium
TTATCGACATCTGCTTTACGTTATTCGCAAAGGTCGTTTCCTGTATGCTCATTTTGTTCAGCGGTTCCTTCATCTTAGCTTCAACAAGATTGAAATCGGTTTGTGAAGGATTGGCCAGTATTGAAGAGTACTCCGACTGGATGTTCATCGCATATTGATGAGCGAGATGAGTTGCTGCTGAAGTCTGGTCTAAAATTTTTGGCTGAATCCTGTAAAACAAATGCATTCGCTTTATCAGGAATCTGGCAGACTTTAATGTTTCGTACCCGGGATCTGTTGGAGTAAAATGACCTTCATTGTCGCCCGAAAGAGCATCAAAATAGGTGGTGGCGACCTTTTTCGTAAGGCTGCCTTTATCTTTATTGTAATCAATAAAGAATGCATCCAGATTTGAAAAAAGTTCAAGCTTGGCATTCGATTGACTGATAATAGAATCAGCTTTTGCGATGAGGGAAATCTGATCAGGTTGAGATTTGAATTGGTAGAAATACTCCAGACTCTGATGATATTCGATCATATAGGACCTTTGAGCAATAAGCATGATATTCATAACTTTAGTAGTACGAATCATGAATATCGAAACCAAACCAAACAGGAGAATACAAATAATTGACACCCCGATCATCAGGTCCAGTTTGCCTTTTATTTTGAGATTCTTTAACCAATTTTTCATGGCTGATATAACTGAAGGTTTATAAGGATTTTTTGAAATATAGCTCAGCTTCTGAAATTGATTCTTCCAACTCGTTAATGAGTTTTTCAATCAGAAGATTATTCCTGAGCTCAGCAGCTTCTTCAAGCTCTTTTAGTTTGGTAAAGGCGATATGAATCGATAGGTTGCCTACCAGTCCCTTCATTTTATGAGCTTCATCTGCCAGTCTGGAATAATCGTGACTGTCGGAAGTTTTCCGCAAAACAGAAATTCTCTCTACACGGGTTTGAAAAAACATTTCCAGCATCTGGTAAACGAATTCCCGGTTGCCGGATACCCGATCCAGAATTTCGTCAAATTGAATCGGGTCAGGAGTCATAATTTTTATTGGTATTTAGCCGGGTGGCTTTTTCGATCATTGAATACAAATCATTAGGCTTAAACGGTTTGGTTATATAGTCGTTCATCCCATAGCTTAAAGCCTTGGCAATATCTCTTTTCATTGCATGCGCTGAAAGGGCGACGATAGGAACCTGCTCGAGATGGTTCAACGATTCATATTCCCGAATCTTCTGTGTGGCTTCCATACCGTCCATTTCAGGCATCTGAATATCCATGAGTATCAGATCGTAATGTCCCGCCTTAAACATTTTGACGGCATCAGCTCCATTCATCACACAATCAACAGTCCAGTTTTTAAGTTTAATGAAACCGGCTGCCAGCTTGGTGTTGATCAGATTATCCTCAGCCAGTAAAATATGAAGCACCCTGGCCTCATTAGGTGGTTTAATCGCCGGGACTTCAATGGCTTGCCGTGAATCGGCATTTTTAGGATTCTCAGTAAGAACCGTTATGATATCTCTTGGAAACAGTGGCTTCCTGAGCATTGCGAAGAGTCCGCATGCTAAAAGGTCTTCTTCACTGAGATTCACCGTGCCGGGAACTATCGCCAAAACCGGACAGTTTATCTGGCTTTTCATGGCTTTGGGCAATTCTTCAAACAGGAAAGCTCCCTGAGTCGTAACTATCTCAGAATTCACCATGATGAGTTGTTCATGCTTAATGGACTGCAAAAATGGATCCAGGTCAACAACCGGTTGAACCGATATTTTGTAATGCATCGGGAGGGAATCAAAAACCGCCCGGACTGCTTTAGCTCCCAATTCATTTTTTTCGATTATCAAAACCGGAGAGAATAACTCCAAATCTGTAGTGGTTTCGATGGAACTGAATCTGTCCCCGGAAACACGTTGGAAAGGAACTCTGATGTAAAAACTGCTTCCCTTTCCGCTTTCACTCTCAACACGAATGTCTCCTCCCATCAGGTCCAGAAGCTTTTTGGTGATACAAAGTCCAAGGCCGGTACCTCCATATCTGCGGTTAATAGATGCTTCAGCTTGTTGAAATGAATGGAATAGCTTCTGCTGTTTGTTTTTAGGTATTCCGATACCTGTGTCTGATACGATGAATTTAAGTTTGACCTGTTCTTCTGACATATCCTCCACCAAGGCTTCAATCCTGATTTCTCCAGTTTCTGTAAATTTATAGGCATTGGAGAGCAAATTGAGAATTACTTGCCTGAATCGGGTAGGGTCGCCAACGACCTGATCAGGTATGGTTGGATCGATCTTACAGATCAGCTCGAGGTTTTTTTCATAAATCTTAACGGATAACATTCTGGAAATCAGTTCGATAACTTCTATAGGGTTGAACGGAATTGATTCGAGCTCAACCCGATCAGCCTCTATCTTCGATAAATCGAGTATCTCATTCAATATCTCAAGTAACGCTTCGCCGGATTGTTTGATCGATTCAATCCGCTCCTTCTGATTGAGTGAGCAGGATTCTATGAGCGCCAGATTGGCCATTCCGATAACTCCATTCAGAGGCGTTCGGATTTCATGGCTCATGTTGGCCAGAAATTCACTCTTGGCCCTATTGGCTTCTTCGGCAAATTCCCGGGCTTTTTCTGCAGCTTTCCAGGCTTCCCGCATACTCTCTTCGCTTTGTTTTAATTTCTTTTTCGATTCAATCAGTTCTGAAATGGAGGATTCGAGCTTCCTGGTAATATTTTCAAGAGTCTGTTTCTGCTGATGGAGATCAATGAATACACGAACTTTCGACTTGAGAATTTCGGGTTCAATCGGTTTAAAGAGATAATCCACTGCCCCGGATTCATATCCCTGGAAAATATGCCTGGTCTCTTTATTGATCGCCGTTACAAATATGATTGGAATATGTTTGGTCCGGGAACTTCCCCGGAGTAATTCGGCTGTTTCAAAACCATTCATTCCAGGCATCTGAACATCCAAAAGGATCAGGGCAACCTCCTGCTCAAGTAGAATTCCAAGAGCTTCGTTTCCGGATCTTGCTGTAATAATCAACAAATCAGGGTTGTCAAGTAATGCTTCCATAGCGAAGAGATTCTCCTCGCTGTCGTCAACAATCAGAATTTTAACGGGTAAGATTTCAGTCATCATCAGAAAGTGCTCTGTGCGTTTTGTGATGATCGAAGTTAATAAAAATAGAAGTGAATCGAGGCATTAATGCTTATATTAAGTAGGTCAATGTAAAGTTGAGGCTTGAATTGACTAGCGAAAAGCCTACTTTCGCACTGTGAATCAAATCAGGTAGGAATGGGTACTCTTTTTAACTGGATTTATCAGAACTGGGTGGAGGTTACCGCTGCTTCGATCAGCATAATCTATGTGATACTTTCAGTGAAAGAAATAATATGGCTCTGGTTTGTCGGATTTCTATCCGCCTTTTTGTATGCCTGGGTATATGCCAAGTCGGGCTTTTATGCCGGAATGGGATTGCAGGCCTATTACG
>JAQWAJ010000310.1 GCA_028707745.1 Bacteroidales bacterium
GCCCGGCAACTGGTTGGAGAAAGTGGTGAGGTGATCGGAGTGGATATGACTCCCGAAATGATATTCCGGGCTAAGGCCAACGCAGAGAAATTAGGCTATGAAAATGTGAAATTCCGCCTGGGGGAAGTAGAAAACCTGCCGATCACCGCAAATAAAGCGGATGTTGTCATCAGCAATTGTGTGATCAACCTGGTCCCCGATAAATACATGGCATTTCATGAAATCATCCGCGTTCTGAAACCGGGCGGCCATTTCTGTATCAGCGATGTGGTAACCGAAGGCGAAATACCCCCTGAACTGCTGGAACAGGCTGAACTTTATGCAGGTTGTATTGCAGGGGCTCTTCAGGTTCAGTTCTATCTGGATATCATCAAGAAATCGGGTTTCATCAATCTGGATATCAAGAAGAAGAAATTAATCGATCTTCCGGAGGCTGTGCTGAACGAGTTTCTCAACCCTGAACAGGTGGAAAGCTTTAAAAACAGTGGTGTCGGGATTTACAGCATTACCGTAACCGGTGAAAAACCAGCCTGTTTGTGCGGATGTAAGAAGTCGTGACACGTAACGCGTGACGAGATAGAAAAGTACATGAAAATACTAATCTTATGTACGGGCAACTCCTGTCGCAGTCAGATGGCCGAGGGCTTTCTGAAATCCATTCACCCTGATTGGGAGGTGCTTTCAGCAGGAACCAGACCGGCCGAAAGAGTCAGTCCTTATGCCATTCAGGTGATGGCGGAAAAAGGCATCGATATCTCTGGTGAACACCCGAAATTAGTGGACCAGTTCATCACCGATGAATTTGATTATGTGGTCACTGTGTGTGATGACGCACGGGAGGTTTGTCCTGTCTTTACCGGAAAAGTCAAACACCGGCTGCACATCGGATTTGATGATCCGGCTGATGCCGTTGGCAGCGACGTGGAAGTACTGATTGTTTACCGAAGAGTCAGGGACCAGATCGCCGAGCGGTTTTCCACATTTCCGGTTTCTTCGACGAGTACCTGATTGCCCTTTACCACAAAATCAAGCCTTAGCACATCAGCACATCATCACATCAACAAATCAGCACATCAGCACAATATGAAGAAGTTGTCCTTTCTCGACCGCTATCTGACCCTCTGGATCTTCCTGGCGATGCTTGCCGGGGTTCTGTGGGGTTATTTTTCGCCATCTGTAGCCGGTTTTTGGAATTCGATGAGCTCCGGAACCACAAACATCCCGATTGCCATCGGATTGATCATTATGATGTATCCGCCTCTGGCGAAGGTGAAGTACGAAGAACTCGGAAAAGTATTCAGGAATTGGAAAGTCCTTCTCCTTTCATTGGTGCAGAACTGGATCATGGGTCCTATCCTGATGTTTTTTCTGGCGATATTGCTATTGCCGGATATGCCCCATTACATGACGGGTTTGATTCTCATCGGTCTGGCCAGGTGCATCGCCATGGTGATCGTATGGAATGATCTGGCCAAAGGGGATACCGAATATGCAGCCGGACTGGTGGCGTTCAACAGTATCTTTCAGGTCCTGTTTTTCTCAGTGTATGCCTATGTTTTCATTACCATACTGCCGGGCTGGTTCGGGCGTGCGACCACCGAGGTTCACATTACGATGGCCCAGATCGCAAAAAGTGTATTCATCTATCTGGGTATCCCATTCCTCGCCGGTATGATTACCCGGTTTGCTCTCATCCGGATCAAAGACAAAACCTGGTATCAGGAGAAGTTTATTCCCAGAATCAGTCCGCTTACGCTGATCGCACTTCTTTTCACTATCCTGGTGATGTTCTCTCTCAAAGGCGATTATATTATTAAACTGCCTTTGGATGTAGTCAGAATAGCCATTCCGCTGGTCATCTATTTCCTGGTGATGTTTATCGTATCCTTTTTCATGGCTAAAAAGGCGGGTGCGGGTTATGCCAAAACGGCCACCATTTCATTTACCGCAGCCAGCAACAACTTTGAACTGGCCATTGCGGTAGCCATATCGGTATTCGGAATCAATTCGGGAGAAGCTTTTGCAGCAGTTATCGGTCCACTCGTTGAAGTGCCAGTCCTGATCAGCCTGGTGAACGTAGCTCTCCGTTGGGAAAAGCGGTTTAAAACTTCAACCGGAGCTAACGAATAAAAATACACAATAATCAGGTAAGCAACAGCGCTTTACTGAAAATCAAATATCGAAATTGAGTATTTTTATCTTCGTTGCCCGAATACCCAAAGAAAGGTCATGAATCAGGAGCAAAAGGCAACAGAGATGATGTCACGGCAGTATTATAGTTCGTCATCGTCGAGACCGATGCCATCATCTTCATCATCGAATGGAAGTCCGTCCTCGTCTTCCATATCGAAATCGTCATCATCCAGGTCGTCCAAGGAGATTTCATCGATTTCTTCATCTTCGAAACCAAAGTCATCTTCATCCTCTTCGTCTACAAATTCAGCGTCAAGATCATCAGTCTGATCATCAGCATCCGTATCAAAGAAAGTTTCGTCGTCATCAAAGAGTTTCATGGCCTATAGATTTTTTCCAAAAGTAAAAAAATGTCTGTATTACGAAACGGCAAAAAAAAATGTTTTTTGTGCGATACGTCAATTTGTTATTTGTATCTGCACTGATCAGGATCGTGTTTAATGTAATATGATTTGTAATTCAATGCTTTAGGGTCCATACAGCCTTTTAATTTCAGCAGCTCAACCTTTCGGAATTCAACCGGATTGCTTTCACCCTGAAGAGAAATATACCCTTCAGTGAGCAGATTGCCCCCGAATTGGGTTAACATTTCGTGATAGGTGGCCTCACGGGGATCGAGCTGCGGCTTTGCATAAGTCAATACGGTGTCTTCATTGATGAGATGCGTGATCAGTGAGTCACCTAGAACAATGGCTTCGGCTTCAACCCATTGATCCCCGTTGTATGTTTTTGATGAAGAATTGAAGGAGTGGGGGGTGTAAAGCGAATCATGCATGACCACATTAGTCCCAGGGGTACACAGGTTCCCGGTCGGGCGTTCCCCTGTGCCCGATCCACCTAAAAGCTGAAATTCGATGGATGTCGGGAAGAGCTGATCCGTTTTCATACTGGCGGCCGACTGCCCATGCAGCATAATGCCTGAATTCCGGTATGCCCATCCGGCACCGCCCGGGGTTTGTTTTCCGGTAAAGCGATATTGTACCCGGATCTTGTAATAAGAGAATTTCTCCTTGTAAAAGAGGTGCGCATATTCTCCGTTGAACTTCTGATACTCATCATAGTTGGCCTGTAGTACGCCATTTTTTACTCTGAACGTGTTTTTGTAATTAACGTTTAGCGGCGATCCTGCAATCTTGATGTCCCATCCTTTCAAATTCTTTCCGTTGAACAGCTGAATCCAATCTTCCCTGTCGGGATCGTTCTTTCCACAACCAGTGAGGCAGACCAGGAAGAGTGCTATGCTAATGATGTGTCTCATTAATAACGGATTACTTGTTTTG
>JAQWAJ010000311.1 GCA_028707745.1 Bacteroidales bacterium
TTGATAAGATGGAAACCGACAAGAAAAACAAACTGGTCATCGGGTTATTTGGATTTGGAACAGTAGGGCAGGGACTCTATAAAGTTTTGCAGGAGGTTCAAACAGCCGATGCCAGTATTAAATCGATCTGTATCAAACAGAAGGAAAAACCGAGATCTCTCGATAGCCGTATTTTCACGCTGAATGCTGACGATTTGCTGAATGATCCGGAAATCAATCTGATCGTTGAACTCATTGATGATGCCGAAGCTGCATATCAGATTGTGAAAACCGCATTGCTGAACGGAAAATCAGTGGTTTCTGGCAATAAAAACATGCTCGCTCATCATCTTCAGGAACTCATCGATATCCAGCGCGAAACCGGTGAAGCATTGCTTTATGATGCTTCTGCCTGTGGCAGTATTCCGGTCATCCGAAACCTGGAAGAATATTACGATAACGATCTGCTCCAGTCAATCACCGGTATCCTGAACGGATCATCGAATTTTATCCTGACCCGGATTTTCCAGGAGGGCTGGACCTACGAAGAAGCTCTGAAACACGCGCAGAAGCTTGGATTTGCCGAAAGTAACCCTTCATTTGATGTGGACGGCTTCGACAGTATGTTCAAACTGATTATCCTGGCACTTCATGGTTTTGGAACGCTGGTTGATCCGGAAGAGGTTTTCCATTATGGAATCAGCAATGTTTCAGAATATGATATCCGTTATGCCCGTGAAAAGAGCAAGAAAATCAAGCTGGTGGCCCAGGTTTGTAAGGTGAACGGGAAAAAATTCAGTATGTTCGTTCTGCCGAAACTGGTTAGCTCGGATGAATATATTTACACCGTTGAAGAGGAGTATAACGGGGTCATCATCGAAGGTCAGTTCTACGATAAACAATTTATGTTTGGTAAAGGAGCCGGGGCTTTCCCGACCGGTTCCGCAGTTCTTTCAGATATTACGGCACGAAAACACAACTACCGTTACGAGTATAAAAAACTGAATTTCTTTGCATCTCCATTGTACACCAGGGATGTCGAAATAGAAGTATATGTCAGGTATCACGATCTCGTTGATTTGAGCCATTTCGACTTTGAATCTGTTTCAGAAAAATATACCGGACCGGAATACAACTATGTGATCGGTAAGATCAAGGTCGACAACCTTCACAAAATGAAAAACATGATCCGGAAACTGAATGTTTTTGTAGCCTGGACCGGTAAAATCGATCAATAATGGTTAAAAGCCTCTCTTATAAGCGTCTGTCGGATGCCTTATGTTCCGATATCTTGATTCTGGATGGTGCAATGGGTACCATGGTTCAGCGGCGTGGCCTGTCTGAATCGGATTACCGCATGGAGGAATTGGCCAGTCATCCGTTGCCGCTTAAGGGGAATCACGATCTGTTAAGCTTATCCAGACCGGATGTTGTTTTCGATATCCACCGCCAATATATCGATGCCGGGGCCCGGGTGATCGAAACAAATACCTTTAATTCCAATGTGATATCGCAGGCTGATTACCAGACCGGTCATCTGGTTTACCGGATGAATTTTGAGTCCGCCAGGATTGCCCGGAAAGCGGCTGGCGACGATGTATTTGTGCTAGGTTCTTTGGGGCCCACAAACCGGACTGCTTCCATGTCGCCCGACGTCGACGATCCGGGTTTCAGGAATATCACATTTGACCAGTTGTCGGAAGCCTACCGGCAACAGGCAGCGGCACTGCTGGATGGAGGTGTCGACGGATTTTTGATTGAAACGATTTTCGATACCCTGAATGCCAAAGCGGCCATCTTTGCCCTGCAGGAAGAATTCCTGGCAAGAGACGAGGAGTGGCCGGTCATGATCTCTGTTACGATCACGGATGCCAGTGGACGAACCTTGTCGGGGCAAACCCTCGAAGCTTTCTTCTACTCGGTTGTTCATGCCAACCCCTTGCTGGTCGGAATTAATTGTGCTTTGGGGGCCAGGGAGCTTTTGCCTTATCTGCGCGACCTTCGCCGACTGGCAGATTCGTATGGGAAATCGCTGGACTCTACGCAAAAAATATTTGTCTCTGCACATCCCAACGCCGGACTCCCCAATGAACTTGGCGGATACTCTCAATCTGCCGCGGAAATGGCCGGATGGATCAAAATTTATCTGGTTGAAGGTCTCGTAAACCTCGTGGGTGGTTGTTGTGGAACGACCCCGGAACACATCCGCCAGATATCAGAAGTAGCCGTAAATTATCCTTTGAAGAAAGCCTGTATTGCTGATGTTTCAGATAATCAGACTGATACAGTACAAAAGAATTCCGTGTTTTGCGGATTGGAACCACTGGTTATTTCCCCTGAAACGAGTTTTGTAAACATTGGTGAACGCACCAATGTTGCTGGCTCCAAAATGTTTGCCCGGCTGATCCGTGAGAAAAAATTTGAAGAGGCCCTAAAGGTTGCCCGGGAACAGATTGCCGGAGGTGCAATGATGATCGATATCTGTATGGACGATCCGTTGCTGGATGCTCCGGTGGCCATGGGCCGGTTTCTGCGCATGGTTGCCACCGATCCCGAAATTGCCCGGGTTCCGGTGATGATTGACTCATCGAGGTTCTCTGTGATTGAAGAAGGACTGAAAAACACGCAGGGCAAATCGGTGGTCAATTCGATCAGCCTGAAAGCGGGAGAAGCGGTTTTCATTGAACAGGCCCGTTATATCCGTCGCTTTGGCGCAGCTGTGGTCGTCATGCTTTTTGATGAACAGGGCCAGGCTGATACGCTGGAAAGGAAAATTGCCGTTGCCCGCCGGTCGTATGACCTGCTGATCAGCAAGGCACATTTCCCGTCAAATGACATCATCATAGATCCGAATGTGTTGGCTATTGCCACCGGAATCGAGGAACACAACCGATATGGCGTGGCCTATATCGAGGCAACCCGTTGGATTAAACAGAATCTCCCGGGAGTCAGGGTATCAGGAGGAGTGAGTAATCTTTCATTTGCTTTTCGTGGCCGTGATTACATTCGCCAGGCCCTGCATGCGGTATTCCTGTACCATGCCATTCGCGCGGGCATGGATGTGGGTATCGTTAATCCTTCGATGCTCCAGATATACGATGAGGTCGATCCTGTTCTGCTGAAACTGGCTGAGGATGTGGTTTTGAATCGAAGAAAGGATGCCACCGACCGCTTGCTGGCATTTGTGGAAAATACCGATGGGCAGGGCACGAAGAGTGAAAGCCGTGTCGATGACTGGAGATCACTCGAAGTCAGGGAGCGTTTGATCCATTCGATGGTTGCCGGGATTTCTGATTTTATTGAAACTGACGTTGAAGAAGCGCGGCACCTGTATCCGTATGCGCTTGAGGTGATTGAGCAACCGCTTATGGAGGGAATGGGAATCGTTGGCGACCGTTTTGGCTCGGGTAAAATGTTTCTTCCACAAGTCATCAAAAGCGCTCGGGTGATGAAGAAGGCAGTGGCCTATCTGGCCCCGTTCATCGAGGAAGAG
>JAQWAJ010000312.1 GCA_028707745.1 Bacteroidales bacterium
TGGCCTATTCTAAAAAATTTCCGATCACTACGGCCCGTTTTGCCAATGTCGCATTCTCTCAGGGCAGTTTGCCCGATGGTTTTATGCAACGCATGGCAAAGCAGCAGCCTTTGTCAGCCCCGTCGGATGTGAAAAGATACTTCGTTTCGCCTGAAGAATCGGGGGAAATCTGTTTATTAGCCTGCATCCTTGGTAAATCAGGAGATATTTTCTTTCCTAAGCTCGATGAAGTTCAGATGATGACATTCTCTGATATCGCCATCGCCTTTTTAAAGGAGCAGGGCTTTGAACCGGTCGTTTGCGCATCCGAAGAAGAAGCCCGCTGCTTCTTCAAAGATATGTCATCCCGACGAAAGTCGGGATCTCGTGACACTACAACAGAATTACCCTCGTACCCCGTTTACTTCTTCACTTCCGACACATCCGGGGAAAAGGCTTATGAAGAGTTCTATACTCCCGGCGAAGAAATCGATCTATCGACCTATTTTTCACTGGGCGTTATCAAAAATGCTCCCCGGCGTCCGATTGCTGAGATACAGGAGGTTATCCGTCTGCTTGAAAAAACCCTTCACACCCCCGGCATCACCAAGGCCGATATCGTAAAAGTGCTCACCCGACTGATCCCCGGATTCGACCACATCGAAACCGGCAAATCACTTGACTCAAAAATGTAATAGATTCTTTCTCACACAAATTCACACAAATGAAAGAACAATTTATTACGCAAATTTTTGATAGAACAATAAGTTAATTCGTGTAATAATTCGATTTTTGTTTGTGAAAATTTGTGGATTATTGAACAAACTAAGCTCAACCAAATGCCAAAAACTGCCCTGATTACCGGTGTTACCGGACAAGACGGTGCCTATCTCAGCGAATTCCTGCTCCGAAAGGGCTATACCGTGCACGGTATCAAGCGCCGTGCATCGTTGCTGAACACCGATCGTATCGATCATATCTATGTAGATCCCCACGCTGAGAACCAGCGGTTCATGCTTCATTACGGAGACCTCACCGACAGTATGAACCTTACCCGGATCATCCAGGAAATTCAACCTGATGAAATTTATAATCTGGGAGCCATGAGCCACGTTAAGGTGAGCTTCGAAACTCCGGAGTACACCGCAGATACTGATGGTATTGGTACGTTACGGATTCTGGAGGCTGTAAGGCTTCTCGGTCTCGACAAAAAGACCCGCATCTATCAGGCATCAACATCCGAATTATACGGACTGGTCCAGGAGGTGCCTCAATCGGAAACCACCCCTTTTTACCCCCGGTCACCTTATGGAGTGGCAAAACTCTATGGCTACTGGATAGTCCGGAATTACCGCGAAGCTTATGGAATGCACGTATCGAACGGAATTCTGTTCAACCATGAATCCCCGATCCGCGGCGAGACCTTCCTGACCCGAAAAGTCACCCGTGCCGTAGCCCGCATTGCACTTGGACTGCAGGACACGCTTTGGATCGGAAATCTCGATGCCAGGCGCGACTGGGGGCATGCAAAAGATTTTGTGCGGGCCATGTGGTTGATGCTTCAGCAAGATCAACCGGATGATTATGTGATCGCCACCGGCATAACCACCACTGTCAGGGATTTTATTATCATGGCCTTTAAGGAAATTGGCATTACCGTTGAATTTTTGGGCACCGGATTGCAGGAGTGTGGACGGATTGCTGCAATTGACCCGATAATTTTCACTGAAAAGGTGGGCGCCAGGTACCTGGATCAGATTCAAACCATTTTTTCCACTGACAATAAACCGATTGTCAGAATAGACCCAAAGTACTTCCGCCCGTCTGAAGTAGATCTTTTACAGGGCAACCCTGCCAAAGCCAGAGCAAAACTAGGCTGGGTTCCGGAGCATACGCTCCATGACCTGGTCACCGAAATGGTAACATCTGACCTTCACCTTTTTAAACGCGACGCGTACCTGAAAGACGGCGGATTTAAAACGCTGAATTACTTTGAGTAGGGGTTTTCAATCCACAAATTGACACAAAAAGAATTCAAGTTATTTACACAAATTGATTCGTGGTATGGAAGAAGAATTTATCTATAAAGATGAATGTTACAAGATAATTGGCGCGGCGATGGAGGTGCATAAAGCTTTAGGTAGCGGTTTTTTGGAGCAGGTATATCAGGAAGCATTGACCATTGAATTTGGACATTCTAATGTGACATTTGCGGAAGAAGTTTTGTTGGATATAAACTACAAAGGCAAGATTCTTACCAAGAAATATCTTGCAGATTTTGTTTGCTACGGAGCAATAATTATTGAAATTAAAGTCGTTGAAAAACTCATTCCCGTGCACATAGCGCAGGTGGTAAATTATTTGAAAGCCACGGATATGAACCTGGGCCTTTTGATCAACTTCGGAGCCTCCAGTCTGCAATACAAGCGAATCATTCTTTAATCTGCGCGACCCAATTTGTGTAATTTCAAGTTTTCTTCTTTGTGCTAATTTGTGTTTAAACAAATGTTGAAATGAAACTTAATGCGAAGATATATGTTGCCGGGCATCGCGGCCTGGTTGGATCGGCTATCTGGAAGTCATTGATAGAGAAGGGCTTTACAAATCTCATCGGTAGGACTTCGGCAGAACTGGACCTGAGAAACCAGTTGGCTGTGGAGTCGTTTTTTGCAGCCGAAAAGCCTGAATATGTGTTTCTTGCTGCTGCAAAGGTCGGTGGGATCATGGCCAACAGTACTTACCGTGCCGAGTTTATCTACGACAACCTGATGATCCAGAACAATGTCATTCATCAGGCCTACGTGCATCACGTGAAAAAGCTGTTGTTTCTGGGCTCCACCTGCATTTACCCGAAAGAGGCTCCGCAACCGATGAAAGAAGAGTACCTGCTTACCGGGTTGCTCGAACCGACCAACGAACCTTATGCCATCGCCAAGATTGCCGGGATAAAAATGTGTGAAGCCTATAATCAGCAATATGGAACGGATTTTATCAGTGTAATGCCGACGAATTTGTACGGTCAAAACGATAATTTCGATTTAGAAAAATCGCATGTACTACCCGCAATGCTCAGGAAAATTCATCTGGGCAAGCTTTTGGAACAAAACAAACTGGCGGAATTGGCAATGGATCTGAATATCGGTTCGGATGCTGATATTTTAGAAACCCTGAAGAAGCACGGAATTTCAAAGCTGGGAGACACCACAACGGTAGAAATCTGGGGAACCGGAACACCATTGCGGGAATTCATGTGGAGCGAAGACATGGCCGACGCCTGCATTTACTTAATGCAAAGAACCGGCGCACATTCTGTCATCCCCGCGCAGGCGAGGATCTCGTCCCTCACCACCACCTCTCGCGGCTGCCCCTCTTTTGTCAACCTCGGCACCGGCTCTGAGATCACCATCAGCGACTTGGCTTATCTGATCAAAGGTGTAGTAGGCTACCAGGGTGATTTTGTGTTCAATGCCTCGAAACCCGATGG
>JAQWAJ010000313.1 GCA_028707745.1 Bacteroidales bacterium
CCTCCACATGACCGGCCCAGACCGCCTCTCCAATCCGTATCCGCGCCATGATGAAATCAGGGCCGGCGTTGGTATTCAGCTGGCCCGGCGACAAAACCTCAACCCGCTGATGATCAGGGGTAAATAGTTTATCTGCCGGAAATAATCCATATTTCCACAGATATTGGAGAAAATCTTCCTGCATCTGTATCTGTTTTCAGATATAGATGCAGAAATTCAGGTAGGATGGAATTTTTCAGGGAACTTTTTTACAGGGCAAATCCGGTAAGCATCCTTTGGGCTGCTTCCCTGGCTTTTTCGGCAAAATCGATACCGTTACCGGCATAAAGAATTCCACGGGAGTTGTTGATCAGCAGACCCCCCCGTGAGGATTTTCCGTGTTCCATAACCATTTCCATGGAGCCACCTTGTGCACCGATGCCGGGTACCAGCAAAAAGTGTTCCGGGGCAATCCGGCGAATGCTGGTGAAATGATCTGACCTGGTGGCGCCGACCACAAACATCAAATTATCCACGGTACCCCAACTGACGGCCTGCATGAGAACATGTTCATAAAGGGGCTGATCCTGATCGACATTCAGTAGCTGAAAATCTGATGCTCCGGGATTGGAAGTCAAGGCAAGAACGATGGCCCACTTACCCGGAAACTGCAGGAACGGTTCAATGGAATCCCTTCCCATGTATGGTGACAGGGTGATGGCATCAAAATCAAAATGCAGAAAAAAAGCCCTGGCGTATTGCTCCGCAGTATTTCCGATATCTCCGCGTTTGGCATCGGCGATAATGAAAAGATTAGGATCCTTCGACCGGATATAGTCGACCGTCATTTCCAGCTGTTTCATCCCATCCGTACCCATCGCCTCATAGAAAGCCAGGTTTGGTTTATAGGCAATTGCCAGGTCGGCTGTGGCATCAATGATGGCCCTGTTGAAAGCAAAAACCGGATTAGCTTCCTTGTGCAAATGAGCAGGAATGCGGGCCATATCCACATCCAGACCCACACACAGGAAGGATCTCTTCTTACGGATCTCAAGGTTCAGTTCGGATGCGGTCATTATCGGGTTGTATCAGAGGTTTTCAATCGCTCAGCATTTTCAGCAACCTGCAATTTATCAATAATTTCCTGAATATCACCGTTCATAACAGCCGGAAGATTGTACATCGTAAAGGAGATCCGGTGATCGGTCACCCTACCCTGCGGATAATTATAGGTACGGATCTTGGCTGAGCGGTCACCTGTGCTGACCATGGTCTTTCTTTTAGAGGAAATCTCATCCATATACTTCTGATATTCACGGTCATACAGACGTGTCCGCAGCTCGATCATGGCTTTTTCCTTATTCTTGATCTGCGATTTCTGATCCTGACAGGTCACTACAATACCGGATGGGATATGGGTAAGCCGGATAGCGGAGTAAGTGGTATTGACCGACTGGCCTCCGGGTCCTGAGGAACAGTAGGTATCCACCCGGATATCAGCGGGCAGAAGCTCTACGTCAAACTCCTCAGCTTCAGGCAGAACTGCCACTGTTGCCGCAGAGGTGTGTATCCTGCCCTGGGTTTCTGTTTGAGGAACCCGCTGAACACGATGAACTCCCGACTCGTATTTCATTACCCCATAAACCCCTTCGCCGGTTATGGCCATAATAATTTCCTTATAGCCTCCGTTGGTGCCTTCGGTAAAACTGTTGATGGCATATTTCCATCCGCGGAAATCGCAGAACTTGGTGTACATACGGAAAAGGTCGCCGGCAAAAATACTGGCTTCATCCCCGCCCGTTCCGGCACGCACCTCAACTATGGCATTTTTGGCATCCTGCGGATCAACCGGCAGAAGCAGAACTTTAACCTCCTCCTCCATCTCCGCCAGCCGGGAGGTCAATGTTTCCAGTTCCTCCTTGGCCATGTCGCGCATCTCTTCATCTTTCTCACTTTCGAGAAGCTTTTTCGAGGAGTCAATGTTTTCGAGAATATTTTTATACTCGTTGTAGAAAACCACAACTTTGTTCAGTTCCTTGTATTCCTTGTTGAGCTGGATAAACCGCTTCATATCATTGGCCACATCCGGCTCTGTGATCAGCCTTGACACTTCGTCGTACCGGGCTGCGATTCCTGCTAATTTATCTAATAACATAAGGTTCGTTTATTAATTGAAAATGGGTGTTGGGTATCGGGTTTCGGGTAACGGGTTTCGGGTTGATCCCGGGAATGAAGCGTACCTAATAGAAAAAATCACCGTACTCGCTACGGATGGTCAGTTTCGGTGAGTCGGAAGGTTCACAGAACCCGACTATTTGTGTTTCGATCCCAAACCCGGCAGCTATTTGGATAATTTCCTGTGCATATTGCTGGGGGAGGTAAACCTCAAACCGGTGCCCCATGTTGAATACCTTATACATCTCGCTCCACGGTGTGTGCGACTGATTCTGAATTAACCGGAACAACGGGGGTAAATCAAAAAGGTTGTCTTTTACGACGTGAATCTTATCGATGAAATGTAAGATCTTCGTTTGTCCACCTCCCGAGCAGTGCACCATGCCATGAATCACCGGCCTCAGTTCATTCAGAATGGCTCTCACTACAGGAGCATAGGTGCGGGTGGGAGAAAGAACGAGCTTTCCTGCATCCAGACCGGTATCTGCAATCATTTCCGTAAGGCTTGCACCGCCTGAATAGACCAGCTCATCAGGAACCTGTGAATCAAATGATTCGGGATATTTCTGAGCCAGGTAATGTGCAAAAACATCATGACGGGCCGATGTCAGGCCATTACTGCCCATTCCTCCGTTATAGCCGGATTCATAGGAAGCTTGACCTGATGAGGAGAGTCCGACAATGACATCTCCGGGAATGATCCGGTCATTGGAGATGACTTCGGATCTCCTGAGCCTGGCGGTGACTGTACTATCGACGATTATCGTCCGAACCAGATCACCAACGTCAGCCGTTTCTCCTCCGCAAAACAGCGTTTCAACGCCGTTCGCCGTTAAAAAATCAGCTATTTCCTGGGTCCCTTCGATTACGGCTGTGATCACTTCACCGGGAATCAGGTTTTTATTCCTTCCGATCGTGGAGCTAAGAAGTATTGGCCCGGTTGCACCAACACAAAGCAGATCATCTGTATTCATGATGACCGCATCCTGGGCAATGCCTTTCCAGACGGAAATGTCGCCGGTTTCTTTCCAATAAATATAGGCCAGTGATGATTTCGTACCGGCACCATCGGCATGCATAATGCAGCACCAATCGGGATCGCCGGTCAGGACATCGGGAATAATTTTGCAAAACGCCTTAGGATACAGCCCTTTATCAAGATTTTTGATGGCCTGATGTACATCTTCCTTGGATGAGGAGACGCCACGCTGTGAATATCTGTTACCCTGCTCCATAACGAGGTGCAAAGGTATGAAAATTACGGTAGCTTTTGCTTTATGGTCTCGTTTGCTCCGGATGACTGATT
>JAQWAJ010000008.1 GCA_028707745.1 Bacteroidales bacterium
TGCCACCCTCGACAATGCATTCCTGCGACACCTCTTTCGGCAGAGCGGCACCACCGGGCAAACCCAGTTCTGCGCGTTTCCGCTCTTTCAGCAAAGTGATGTAATCGACCATCACAATGCCGTTTTTGACCACCACTCCTGCCAGTGCAATGATTCCGATACCAGTCATGATAATGATAAAATCGAGCTTGAAAATGGCCAGTCCCAGAAATACCCCGATCACACTGAACAGAATGGTTGTCAGGATAATCAGTGTTTTTCCGAATGAATTGAACTGGGTGACCAGGATCACGAAAATCAGTGCCATCACCAGCAGCATGGCCTCCAGCATGAACAACGAACTGCTCTCTGTTTGCTCCTGCTCGCCGGTGAACCGCACCGAATAGCCTTCGGGCAGCGGCATATTGTTTAATAATTCCTTCAGTTCCTTGTTGATGGCCGTAGAATTATATCCGGCTGTGGCATTGGAGTAGAGGGTGATTACCCGCTCCTGGTTCACCCGGTTCACCGAACCAAATGTCGTGGAGTAGGTAAAATCGGCCACTGCAGATATCGGAATCTGAACCGGTTGGCCTCCCATCATGCTCATCGAGGTGATCTTCTGATTCATCAAACTGCTCAGATCGTTGCGATATGGCTCAGCCAGGCGGATTTCCACCGGAAATTCATCTTCACCGAGCTTGAAATCGGTAACCTTTTTCCCATAAAGCGCCGTACGGATTGTCGAGGCAATGACTGCAGTCGACAGCCCATAACGCTGGGCCTTATCGCGGTCGATATGCACCAGAAGCTCGGGTTTACCCAGTTCAACATCGGTTTTCAATCCTTCAATCCCCTGAATACCGGAAGTATTGATTTTATGGATTACCGTATCGGCAAAGGCCATAATCTGATCCAGTTGTTTTCCGGCAACTTCAATGTTGATGGGGTTTCCGGTTGGCGGGCCCATCCGGTTCTTTTCGAGGAAGAAATCGATGCCCGGATATTGCCCGATGAAGGCTTTGCTCAGATCTTCCATGATCCCCGAGGTTTTCACGCCGTTCCGATACTGATAATCGACAAAGTTCAGCTGGATCTGTACCCGGTGCGGAGTTTCACCACTTCCCTGCTCGTTACTGCGGCGAACGCCCGATCCGACCAGCGTCAGCATCGACTTCACCAGTTTTGTGTTTTCGCCAAGCACCTGCTGCGTTTTGGTTTCCATCATTCTGGCCAGCGAGTCGGTCAGGGTGATGTCGGAGCCCAGGGGTAATTCTGCAAACAGATTGATCGTGGCAGGCTCGTTATTGGGGAATAACCGGGTTTGACCGTGCCGGGCGCTGAATAGCATCATGGTGGCCATAAACAGAAGAACGATGCCGGCGAGAAACCATAAGGGGCGTCTTTCGGTCAGGGAGAACCGGATGAAACGGAGGTAGAAATTTTCAAGCTTCACCATGAGAACATCACTGAACCAACGAGCCAGCTGCTTCAAGAATAATTCATACATGACCATCAGGAGTGCCACCATCACCAGCAGGCTGGCGATCCAGTTGATTCCTGTGAAATAGAAAATTACGGCCACGGAGGTCATCATTGCGGCAGAAAAATAGATCCGCCGGCTGTTGTTAGGCTTCTGCTGATCGTGGTTATCAAAAGATACCGTAAAAACCGGCACAAAGATCAGGGCAACCAGCAACGACGCTCCCAAAACCACCATCATCGTGATCGGCATATATTTCATGAACTCTCCCATCATGCCCCCCCAGAAAATCAGGGGCAGGAAGGCAACCACCGTGGTGAGGGTGGAGGTGATTACCGGTATGGCGATCTCCCCGACCGCCAGCCGCGCCGCTTCCATCTTTTCATGACCTTGTTCCCTGAACCGCGTGATGACCTCCATCACCACAATGGCATCGTCAACCAGCATCCCCAAAGCAAGAATCAGCGTGAACAGCACAATCATGTTGATTTGTGCACCCTGAAGCGTGAGCACCACAAAGGTGATCAGCAATGACATCGGAATGGCAATCCCGACAATCAGCGAGTTTCGGAGACCCAGGAAGAGGAAGAGCACCCCGATCACGAGAATGATGCCCATAACGATACTGTTTTCCAGTTCGCTCAATTGTTTTTTAATGGTATCCGATTGATCTGCCGTGTAATCGATGCGCAGGTCCGAAGGAATGATCCCGGATATCCGGGATTCATCAACAGCCTTAAAAGTGGATTGGGTGGCGGAAATCAGATTCTCACCGGTTTTTTTGATCACTTTCAGTGTGACTACAGATTGACCGTTGAGCCGGGCAAATGATTTTTTATCTGCAAAACCGTCGGTCACCGTGGCGATGTCCTTCAGATACACCGTATTATTGGGGTCCTGACGAATAATGAGATTTTTAATATCGTCGAGAGTCTTGAATTCGCCATCGGTGCGGATCGAGCGACGGGTTTGGCCTATTTTGATCTCACCGCCGGAAACCGACATGTTTTCCATACGCATAACGCTTTCCACGGAGGTAAAACTGAGGCCAAGCGCCTCCATCCTGGGGAGATCGACCTCGATCAGGATCTTGCGGTCATCTGCCCCGCTGATGTCCACCTTCGACACTTCGCCGATGCGCTCAATCTCATCTTTCAACGTCTCGGCAAAACCCTTGAGCTGAGAAATACTGTACTCACCCGAAAGGTTCACATTCAGGATAGGCAACGAATTAAAATCAAAGTCAATGGCTGCCGGATCAGTCATCAGATCGGTCGGCAGTTCACTCTTAGCCTTGTCGATGGCGTCTTTCACTTCCAACAGCGCCGATTTTACATCGATATTCGTTTGGAATTCCACAAAGATCATCGAGAAATCCTGTAATGAATTGGATTTTAATGATTTGATTCCATCCACTGATTGAAGTTCATTTTCGAGCGGTCGGGTAATGAGGTTCTCGATATCTTCAGGGGAGTTCCCCGGATAAGGCGTTTGCACGAAAATCGTCGGGTAATTTATCTCGGGGAAAAGCTCTTTGGGCATCGTCACATAAGAGATTACGCCGAAAATCAGCAACATGGCAGCCAGCAAATACACGGTGCTCTTGTTTTTTAAAGCCAGGGTGGTGAGCTTAAAATCCCTGATCAACAGCTTTTTATCTTTTTCCATCGGATTGGTCTTCAGTTCACAGATTGGTTACTCACAGAAACCGGGCTGCCATCCTTAATACGGTTGTAACCCTGGCTGATGATGACTTCTCCACCGGAAAGGCCTTCATTGATCACGGTCAGGTTGCCATCGGAGCTGCCGGTTTTCAAATAGACTTTACGGGCAACCGGCGTTGATCCGGCATTCTGAACGATAAAAACATACGAACCTTCCACATCCTGCCGGATAAGTGCAGTGGGCACCACTACCGCATCTCTCAGACCGATAATCCTGATTTTCACCTTGGCCAGCATGTTGGGCTTGATCTCCTGTGCCGTATTGGGGATTTCGAGACGTACGGTGAAGGTCCGGCTCTGCGGATTGATCACATTCCCCGTATAAGCAACCGGAATGGTTTTGACCACACCAGGCAGGTTGGGAAACTCAATGGTTACCGTATCACCTTTATTTACCGTTTGCATGAATTTTTCTGAAACCTCGGTGTTTTCAAACAGGCTCGATAAGTTGACCAGATCGATGATCCCCCGGCCGGGAGAGGCCAGTTCACCCACTTTCATCGAAATTTTCTCGATCCGGCCGTCAAACGGAGCATGTATTCTGGTCAGATCCAACTGTGATTTCAGAGTCTTCAGGGTCTGTTCCATCGATTCTTTCCGGTTCCTGATCTCCAGAAACTGAACTTCAGAACCGATGCCCTGATCCCATAAACCCTTCTGCTTGTTGAACAGCGTTGTCGTTAGCTCCAATCCTTTCTCCATCTCGGATATACTGCTCTGCATTACCTTCGAATCGAGCGACATCAGCAGCTGGCCCTTCCTCACCGACTGTCCGATTTTTACCGGGATCGATTCGATCTTACCCCCCATATCCGGACTGATCGAAGCGGATTTCACGGCCTCAACTATTCCGTTCGACTGGATATAATCGGTGAATGAGGTCCGTTGAACGGTATCAACCTCTACCTTAATCAGGTTCAACTCCTTTACCGGTTGTTTCACAGCCAGCTCTTGCTCCAGGGCAGTCAGTTTTGCATTGAGTTCTGTGATCTGTTTGCGTGTTTTTGCCACATCGGCAGTGATCTGATCTGTTGTGCGTTCATGCGAACAGGAAAATGTCAGCAGGCTGAGCAGCATGATCGGCAAAATTGTTTTTTTCATCTTGGTTGCTTTTTTTCGTTACGCGTTACGCGTTACGCGTAACTAATCATACATTTTCTCCAATTCGATCTTCCTGGAAAACAGGTCCATGATGGAGCCCAGGTAGGTGCCTTGTGCCTGAAGCATTGAATTGTAGGTCTGGTTCAGGTCGGTTGCTGAGGCCACCCCGGCTTTATATCGGATCTGATCACGGGAATAGATTTTTTTAGCCAGATCGTAATTGTCGCGTTTATTGCGGAAGGTTTCCACCGAGACCTGAAAATTATTTCTGGCGGTAAGGGCGCCCAGCTCTGTGCTTTCCTTCACCTGGCGCTGTGTGTTCAGCGCTTTCTGATAATTCAGGTTGGCCGTCTGGATTTTATAATACCGTTTTCCCGAGCTGAAGAGGGGTATGGCGATATTGACTCCCAGGATAGTTGTCGGATACCAGGTTTGATGCGACTCAAAATACGAGAATGTGTTTCGCATGCCGTTTCTGGCGTCAGAAAGAAAAGCCGATACAACCGGCTGATATTCACTTTTGGCCATTTTCAGCTGCAGCTTCGAAAGGGTTGCCTGGGCCTCCATTATTTTGTTGGAGATGTTGTTTCCCGGCTCAAAAGTTTGGGCCAGCAATCCTTCAGGGTCGGTGGCCATCAGGAGTATATCGAGATTATCCGTGAGTTTCACCTGATCGTCGATGGTGAGCCCCATATTGAATTTAAACAGGGAGTAAGCATTCCGGATCTGATTTTCAGCATTCAGCCGGCTGGTTTTTAGATCCGACAGTATCAGGGAGAGCTTATCGGCATCGGTTTCCTGCATAAAACCCTTTTCAAAGAGTGCTTTCGTATCCTTGACCAGAGACTCCATCGTGGTAATGGTTTCATCCATCAGTTCACGGTTTTTCTCTGCTACCAGGCACAGAATGTAAGACGATGCAATCGCTTGTCTGACATCCTGTTGTACTTTTTCGAGCTGCAGCTTGTTCATGTTCTCTCCGGCTTTCGACATTTTCAGGCCCACGTAAAAAGAACCGCTGTAAACGAGCTGGCTCAACTGGATCTGATAACCGGCGTTATAATCGGTTCCGAATTTCATCTCCATAAAGGTGCCGGCCGGGCCGCCGAAAAACTCGGCAGGAAGCAGATAGGTGGCTATATTGATGAAGTTTGAAAAGCTCAGACTGGCTTGCGCCTGCGGTAGCCCGGCCGCCAAAGTTTCACGATATTGTTTGGTCGCTATAACAATATCAATCAAGGCGTTGCGAGCCTGATAGTTGTGCTGAACGGCATAATCCTGTGCCTGTTTCAGCGTGTACTCCTGCGTCTGAGCCAGCGCCGTTCCCGCGAGAAGCAGACCCAGGAGCACCCCAAAACCGATTTTAATAGGTATACTCATTTCCAATCAGAGTTTAGTTTTTTATCCAGCTGTTCAATTCCTTTATGACTGGCAATTCCCCGTACGTGATAGATAAAAATCTCACGGGTCACCTCCGGGGGGTTCAGATCAGTAAGACCCAGCCCGTCTTTGTGGTGGTAAGATTCCATACGGGTCATGTGGAGCCTCGAGATGATTTCAGCATCGATATCTTCACGGTAAAGACCCTCACTGAGGCCCTTTGACAGGTTTGAGAGAATGGCATTATGAAGGCGTTGCCGCTGCCCGAGCATAATAGATTTGTATATCTCGGGATAATACTTTTTCATGTCGTAACCAAGCGAAGGATTTACCTGGCTAACCATGTGCGTCATATACTGGTTAATCTCGAACAGTTCGTCAAGGGCGTTCAGATTCCTGTCAGTGATTTCCTTAAGTTTCATGCTGTGAAACCGGTCGGTCATCTCCATCACATGCTTCACCAGTTCCGACTTGTCCTGGATGCACTCGTACAATGTTTTCTTTGAAATGCTGAGCTCGTGAGCCACATCGTCCATGGTCACACTCTTGATGCCGTATCGGTTGAAAAGCTCGTAAACCTTAAGTAGAAAATCACCGTGTTTATCGTCCATTGTTTTATAATTTACTCATGCTGTGCAAAAGTAAACTATAAAACCGCAGGAAACTATAAAAGTTTAAAAAGTTTCCAAAGTTTTTATCTGAACCTGAAAAGATCTTTCTCCGGTTGTTTCTTGATATTCAGTTTCCAGATGAGATCGGCCACGGGGATCATGCTGAACCGGTTGAGGTAGGAGGAGGGATACTCGGGATCGGGAGAGTTTCCGTAAATCATTTTATAGCCGATGAGTGCGGCGAATTTCACGCTTTTGTTCCAGATAAAATAGCCTTTGTGCTCAATGGCCCAGTGTTCGGTTTTCAGACCTGATGAAATGAAATTCACTTCCATCATATAATTGTAATCCTTGAATAAATTACCATCGACCCGGATTCCCGGATACCACAGGAGTTTGTTATGGAAAGTGGTGGATTGGAGGTAGAACTGAGGGTACGTGATCGGGGGCAGTGAGTCACCTTTGGTTTTCAAACTGAACTCGAAACCCAGTTTACCGGTTATCAGGGTCTCTTCGCCGATTCTCCGGGTGACCATTACCTGGTTACGGAAAGTGAAAATATAGGGAATCCGGATGCTGTCAGCGAAGGCGAGTACATCTTTGCCAAGCACTCCCGAGAAGAGGCTGTCCTGCAACCCATGAAGCAACATGCTGGGCATCATATAGGTGTGTTGGGATGCGATCATCCAGGGACCCGTATTATACCGGTATTTCAGGGAAACATTGGGTACCAGCGACAGTCCGGCCAGCGGGCTGACCGACAGTTCCAACTGATCAGTCAGGCCGATCTGAAAAGGCTGTATAATCCCGAACTCTTGCTGACCCTTGGCCAATGTTCGTGCATTTCCGGTTGTCCAGAGTGTTTTCTGGGCAAATACCGATGCACCAGCAACAACCAATACCATGAATAAGATTGCCTTCCTCATCATAACAGCTTTAGTGCTTCCGCCACGACCAAATCCTCCGGCCTCGTAATTTTAATATTACTTTCCTGCCCACCGGCCAGATGAACAACGTTGCCGGCCTTTTCCCAGACAGTTGCATCATCGGTGAATGACTCTTCATACTCCTGAACGTATGCGGCCTTCAGTTTATTGAGCTCAAATATCTGGGGAGTCTGAATTAATTTTACACAGTTACGGTCGATGACCCTGTTACCCTGATCATCGGCCCAGCGCAGCGAATCATTGGAGGATATCGCGGGGATGGCATTGGAATGAGTCGATGCTTCAGCAAACAGCATCCGGATCGTTTCAGGCTGGATCAACGGCCGCACGCCGTCGTGGATCGCAACCAGTCCTGACCCTTCAGATACAGCCAGGGCATTTTTTACCGAATGATACCGGGTTAGACCACCGGTAATCAGGGTGTGCGGTTCAGTGAACTGATATTGTATGCAGAGTTCTCCCCAGCTATTCTGCTGGCCATCAGGCAGAACCAACATAATTGGAATCGAAGGAACAGCCATCCGGAATGCCGAAATGGAATGCATCAGCAAGGGTTTACCGGCCAGCAGTAAAAACTGCTTGGGAATAGAGGCCCCCATTCGGATACCTGAGCCACCGGCCACGATGATGCAAGTCTGGTTCGTTACACTCACTAAATGGCTCCCTTCGGTCGCTATAAAGTTCAACGGGCTATTTATACAGATATCGCTTGATACTTTTCTTAGGGGTTTTCTCAAACTCCTGCGAAACAGTTTCAATCGTGGTTACCTGCATATATTTCGGCAGCCGGTTGTTTAAGCTGATCCTGTTTTTTTCCATCTGTTCATCGAGATCGTCGCGGGTGATCAGGCCCGATTCAACGGCTTGAAAATCCGGGAAAACCATGGCTACGATCTTGCCCGAACGATCCGCAACAACCGATTCGATCACATAAGGCATGGTATTTAGCTTTGATTCAATCTCTTCCGGATAGATGTTTTGTCCGGAGGGTCCTAAAATCATGTTTTTACTACGCCCTTTGATATAGATGTAATGATCCTTGTCAAAAACACCGAGATCACCCGTCCGCATCCAACCGTCACCAGTCAGGGTAGCATGGGTGGCCTCAGGGTTTTTATAATATTCGAGTAAAACATTATCGCCTCTGACCATGATTTCACCGACTTCATGGTACGGGTCGAATGAATCGATCTTCATTTCCAGTGTATCAACAGGCTTACCGGATGCTCCGTTACGGTGGTACTTCCAACCGGCATACGCTACCAATGGTCCGCATTCCGTCATGCCGTAGCCGACGGCAAACCTGAATTTGATTTTTTTCAGAAATGCCTCAACTTCAGGGTTTAATGCGGCACCTCCAATGACGATCTCACGGAACCGCCCGCCGAAAGATTCGGTGAGTGTAGTGTTGATCTTCTTATGAATGAGGGTATTGATCCCGGGAATCCCCAGCAGAATCCGCATTGCCGGTTTCCTTAATTTGGGAAGCAGGCGGGTAGTGTAGATCTTTTCGAGAACCAGCGGTACAAACATGACCAGATGCGGCCTGATCTCCTGGAAAGCCTTCAGGATAACCTGAGGTGAAGGAATCTTTGACAGGAAGGTGATATGGCACCCCAGCGTGGTTGGAAATATAAAGTCAAAGGCACAACCGTAAGTATGGGCCAACGGCAGAAATGATACGATCTCATTGCCCGATTCGAGCGGCATATTATCCTGGGCATACTGAAGGTTCGCCATGAAAGCGTTGAAATTCAGTACTACACCTTTTGAAAATCCTGCCGTACCTGACGTGTAATTAATCGTAGCGATTTCAGCATTGGAGATTTCAGGAACCTGGAATTCCTCCGGGGTCAAGCCATTTGGAAACCGTTGGTTATAGGCCTCCTGAATTCCGGCATAATCTTCCTTCAATCCGGCTTCACGCGAATACAGCAAACTCATGTCATTGAGCTTGAATATGGCCCGGATGGCAGGCAAGGTAGTTACATCGATCCCCGGGAAGTATTCTTCGGTCACAAAAAGCACATCTGATTCTGAATGATTGAGAATGTTCTGTATGTCTTCCCGGTGAAAATCAGAAAGAATCGGGATGGCAATCGAACCGTTCAGAAGTGTGGCCATATAGGTGACTGCCCAGTTTTTCGAGTTTTTCCCGAGAAGAGCAACCTTTGACCCAATGCCAATGTTATGTTTGGCAAAGATCATGTGGTATCGCATGATTTTCTCAGCCACATCCTTGTACAGGAAGGTTCCTCCCTGATAGTCGGAGTAGGCTTTCTGCGACCAGTTATTTCGAATCCCGGAAGCTACTGTTTGTACGAAATTTCTTTCAAGCATTTAGGGGGATTTTGATGGATTACTTCACCAGTTTGGCAAGAGCTTCTTCAAGATTGTCTCCACGAAGGTTTTTGCCAACTATTTTACCGGTTTTGTCGAGGAGGTAGTTGGCCGGAATGGAACGAACGCCGTATAATTGAGCCGCTTCGTTTTCCCAGAATTTCAGATCCGAAACCTGTGTCCAGGTGAGCTTATCTTCAGCAATGGCTTTCAGCCAGGCTTCTTTTTCACGATCCAGTGAAACACCCAGAACGGTGAAATTCTTGTTTTTATATTTATTGAAAGCGGCAACGACATTGGGATTTTCACCGCGGCAAGGATTGCACCAGGCTGCCCAGAAATCAACGAGCACATATTTACCACGGAAATCAGATAGTTTAACGGGTTTACCATCCGCATCATTCATGGTAAAATCCGGCGCTACCTGTCCGATAGCGGTGAGTTTCATTTTTGACAGGGTCTCCTTCAGCATTTTAACATACTTATAATCGGCCAGAGAAGGGTCAAAACCAGCAATATAACCCTCCAGCTTCGATGGATCTTCAATGGTGTAAGCCATTGAATTCAGGATAAAAGAAGCAACCGGTGATTTGATGATGCTTTGTATATAATCAAACTTCTGCTGGGTCATTTTGGCATCCAACTCATCCATCTGAGCTTCGATCTTTTTAACTTCAGCTGTTTTCTTGGCTTTATTGGCTTCATTGTATGCTGTATAGAGCGGACGCATTTGCTCCGACATGGCTTTGGTCATCTTGTTGTAACCGGCCAGGTCATTGTGGACCGAAGATCCTGTTACCTCTGCATTCACGAGGTCATCTGATTTTCCGGTAACCTGAATTTCGGCATTATCCAGAAAAATGGATATACTTCCTCGTATATCATTGATTTTCAGTGCATACATGTCAGGTTCAACGACTTTCCCTTTCAGGGTAAATGTTCCGTCCTCAGCAATACCTGTCGAGAATTTGGCGACCATTTTGTTGCCTTCACGAGTCTGGAGTTCTGCTTTACCACTCTTTACACCGTCAATCTTTCCGTTAATGGTAAAGTTCTGGGCCATAACCCATCCACTCATCAGGGACAGACCAAGGACCATCAAAAAAAGTTGTTTTTTCATTGTTTTCTGGTTTAATATTGGCATCGAAAATACTATTTTTAATACATCTTACCACTGCCAGGTTTCACTCATCTCCCAATTTGCCTTCAGATTCAATTCTTTAGAAAACGAGATAACCCGTTCGGGCTGAACATGCGTACCATACCGGCCGGTATCCCAACGGTGATTATTATTGGTATCAAAGATCAGACGGGCGGAATACTTGCCGGGGGGAAGCAGATGAAAACCGGTAGTTCCCTGGCTGCTCATGAATCTCCTGGAGACCACCTTGTTTTTTGAATCCAGGAGCTCAATAATGGCTGGTTCCCGGAGATCAGGCAGCGAAAGTATGACGGAACCATACTGATCCTGATTCTTCATCTTGAAACGGATATCCAGCGTATCGCTTTTCTGTCCGTTGATACCGGTAAATGCTCCAGGCAGCAAAGTGAGCCGGTACAGGCTATCGGCCGATAAGCCGGCTGCCATTTTTACTATCCGCGGATGAGTTTGATTGATAGGCAGTCCATTCAAAACCAATCCTTTCAGCGTATCGGCAAACAGTTTGTATTCCAGCCTTCGTCCCACGGAATCTTTTCCGGTGGTCAAACGGATTAAACTGGTATCGATTTTAACAAAAGGGAGTGTGGCAGTAAATATGACCGGATCATTGAACTCAAGTGTTTTTGTTTTATCGATGGATGAGGTTACCGAGAACTCCTTTTTCTGAGCGGTTCCGGCTTTACCTGACGGAGCTGCCGGGCGGTAACGAAGTTTTGTGGTATCTGTTTTTCTGATAGGGCTTTCCAGCGAATCATACCCCGGATAGCTCAGAATCGCTGTCATGGAGTCGCGTGAAGCCATCTCCTTGTTCATGATCCAGAAATCGATCGTGTCAGAATCGCCGGTCCATTCCAGCGAAACCGCCAGACTATCGAGGGGCAGGTTGAGAAACTCCATATCCAGAGAATCTATTTTTTCATTGAATTTCAGACGGAACTGGTCGCGCCTCGACCGGTCGGAGCCTGAAAAGTAGGGGTTTGACCGGTTCTCTGTAAACAGCCGAAGTTCAAGGCTATCGGGTAAATACCGGTATAACGACTTTTGGGGAAGGGAATCTTTTTTTACTGGCAGGGAGTCTTTGGTAGCCGGAAGTGAGTCTCTGGTCACCCGGAGTGAGTCGGTGGCCGGTTTGGTTGTATCTACGGGATTGAGGATCACAGTTGGAGTGATCAGTGAATCGAGGAAGGCTATTGATTCCGTTGGCTGGTCGAACCTGAAATTTGTATTGGCGTCCTTTAGGGCAAAGATCTTATAGGATCCCTTTGCCAGATTTCTCAGGGTGAACCGGCCTTCCTTATCGGTCCGTGAAATATACAGCGGGATGGTTTTCAGCGGCAGGCTGTCGGCATTGCCATTGTAAAGCATAACGAGAATGTTTTCAGAAGGCTTGTTGTCGATGGCATCCAAACGATTCCGGAAGTCTCGAGAGAATCGATCGTGTTGCCGGTAGAAAATACGATCTGAAAATTTTTAATCGGATTGGCTTCATTCAGGTCGACCAGCGCATCGCCGAAATTGATTGCATAGGTTCGATCCGGTTGCAGCGTGTCAGTGAATCTGATCGATAGCAATCTGCCTTTGATCTTGAATTCGGGTTTGGTCTTCATCGGAGGGGAGACCACCAATTGTTTGGAAATATCCTTTAAAGAAAAATACTCATCGAAAGTGATCTGAATACGATCGGAATTGAAATGGGTAGAGTAATTGGCAGGCACGCACGACAGCATTTGCGGGGGCTTCTCATCTTTCAGCCCACCGGTAAGCGTACCCGTCTGGGCGCATGAAAAAAGCAGGCCCAAAGCGCAGGGCACCAGTAAAAAATATGGGGTAAGGCGCATTGCTTTCAGTTTTTCTTTCGTTAGATACTCAACGGACAACAAATTTACTACTCTAATCCGTCTTTAAGGGAAAATTCCCCCGAATTACGTTAATTTGCATGGCATATCAACGCGCGAAAAAAATGACCGAACAGACAGACAGTTTTGATGATAATGAATTTAGGCAGCCAGCTGGAAAACCGAAGAAAAAAACCGGTTTGAATATTCTTTATGGCGCTCTTTTTGTAATTCTTGCAATCGCCATTGTTTTTCTCCTGATCCAATTGTCGGGCGAGAGGAAGGAATCTGCCGAGATGAAGGCTACGCTGGAACTCCAGAAAGAAAACCTGACCAGGGAACTTAACGAATTGAATACACAATTCACTGGTCTTAAAGGAGTTAATGAGACGATGAATCAGCGTGTCGATGAGCAGAAGCAGAAGATCGAGGAATTGCTGGCGATCAAGGCCTCGAATTCGGCCAAAATCAAGATTTATGAGGAGCAGGTAACCAGTTTGCGCGGTGTTCTGAAATCCTATATAATCCAGGTTGATTCGCTCAATCAGGCCAACCTCAGGTTGCGGGCCGAAAACAAGGATGTGAAGGAACAATTTGATGAGGCCAGGAATACGAATAAGGAGCTGGAGCAGGTTAACAAAAATCTGCAGGGGAAGGTTGAGCAGGCAGCTGTGCTGAAAGCGCTGAGCATTGTGGCTGAGCCGATCGACAATGGCGGGACCGTTCAGAAGAAGATGAAGAAGGTTCAGAAAATCCGGGTTTGCTTTAACCTGGGTGAAAATGCGGTAGCAAAAAAAGGAGTCAGAAAGATCTATATGCGGATCGCAAACCCTTCTCAAAGAATCATGGTGAAATCCGGAACTGAAACCTTCGACCTCGATGGTACCCAGGTTCCATATTCAGCCATGCGTGAAGTGGAGTACGAAGGCGAATCGCTGGAAGTTTGCATTTACTATGAGACCACTCCCGATGAGGTTGTGTCGGGCACCTACTACATCGATTTATATCTGGAAGGCGCTCAGATCGGAACCACGAGCTTCTCTCTGAAATAAGATATGGCCAAATTTTGCTGATGGTACTGGTTCGTCTTCTGCCCTGCAGGGGCAGCCTTTGAGTATCTGCCGGTGAAACCGGCAGAAAAGTGTCTGAACTGCAGGCAGAGAAGCTTTTTACAGTGCTTTGAGTGACTTTCTGTGGAAAAGGAGTATCCAGAAAACCCCGCAGGTGATAGCCGAGTCGGCTACATTGAAGATTGGTCTGAAGAAGGTGAAGTGCTGGCCTCCCCAGATCGGGAGCCATTGCGGCCAGGTTGTATCAATAACCGGGAAATAGAGCATATCAACTACCGATCCCATTAAAAACGGGGCATATCCGCCTTCTTTGGGCAGAACTTCGGCAACACCGCTGCCCGGGACCATGACATTTGCATAAGTTGACTCACTAAAGAGCAATCCGTAGAAGGCACTGTCGAAAATGTTTCCGGCTGCCCCGGCGGTGATCAGTCCGATGGCCAGAATAAAGCCCGTGGACATCTCTTTTCGGATCATGATGCGAATGACATAACAGAGAACGCCTACTGCAATCATGCGGAAGAGGGTGAGGGCAATCTTACCGGCGGCTCCGCCCCAGACGACTCCGAAGGCCATTCCTTTATTTTCAACAAAATGAATCAGGAACCAGTTCCCCAGAACCGGGATGGTTTCGCCGATCGACATATGTGTTTTTACCAGAATCTTTACAAACTGGTCCACTACAAGAACGCCAATGATCAGAGCGATGACCTTGTTGCGGGTTGACTTGGCTGAATAGGAATCAGACATAGGAATATTGTCGCGCGTCACGCGTTTCGCGTTACGTTATTTTTGCAGGTTCTTGGC
>JAQWAJ010000314.1 GCA_028707745.1 Bacteroidales bacterium
CCCGGCTGATGGCGTTCGACGGGCACATCCTGGCGATCGAACATTCGTTGCAATGCGTACAGAGGTTGTGCCTGATCTGCAATTGCAGCGATCCGTTGCCAAACGAGCTGCACCCTTTCACACATTTACCGCAACCATTGCAAAGCTCTTCATCGATGGTGTACTCAAAAAACGGCTCTTCCACATACTTGCGCTTCAGAGCGCCAGTCGGGCAAAGCTGATTTTCGCCACCGGTGGTCAGCTCGTGCGAGTTGGGCTTGAAATACCCGCCACACAAATCGCAATATCCACACAGCTGGTAAGCATGCACACATTTGACGGCCGAAACATTCTTCACACACTGCGATTCACATCTTCCGCACTGCGTGCATTTGAACGGGTCGATCTGCCACACATATTTGCCGGAAGCGGACACCTTACGCTTAAAAATGATCGATCCGGTCAGATAGGTTAACCCTCCCAGAAGGACCAGCCGGCCTGAATTGTTTATAAATGTTTTTCGGTTCATGTTTACTTCTTAATTTGAAAAACCCTGATCATCTTTCGCTCAAAATCAAGTGCATAAATATCTCCGGATGGACTCACCGCCAGATCGGGAGCCTCTGTTTCCCCCTCAAATTTCTCCGGTGGAGCCACCACAGAGATCAATTCTCCCGAAGATCCGTGAATCTTGATCCTGACCATACCTTTTTCGGCCGTTACAAATGCCCCGTCTGACATAACCGCCATCTGCGCCGGATTGCAGCATCCCGAAAAGCCGTCGATCGTGATGGCCGTTCGATCCCAAAAGCCCCGCAGCTGCCCGCTAAAACTGTAATTTTCCAGAGCATGCCTGCCCGGATTGACCACCCACAACTCTCCGTCAGTATTGACTGCCAGATCGAAATAGGGACTGGGAAGAATGAATCCGTGTAGGCTGCCGTCGCGCTTGCCGTCGAAAGAACCCAATAATGTGCCGCTTGTTGTGTATCGTAAAACCCTCCTGTTTCCGGCATCGGCCGCAAAAAGCAACGAATCGGTAACCGCCAGGCTGGTCAATAAGGTACTGTCATTCAGCGATTCCCATTGCCGGATCAGGGCGCCCACAGTGGAATAATGACTGACATGATTTTTAAAACCGATGAAAATTCCTGCAGATGAAGCGGTTACACATTTTGGTGATTCAGGGAGTTCCGATTTTGATAATTTTTCTCCTTCCGGAGATACGATCAGCAGATAGTTGTCTTCAACCAGATAGAGCCGGTTGTTGGCGAATGCGATTCCCCGAAGATCAAAATCGCCGAAAGTGAAATCAAGCGTTTCGGCATATCTGACTAATGTAGAATCCACTGCTTTATACTGATCTACAGAATATTCATACGGATTATCAGGCCGGTTGTCCATTCTCGATTTCAGCCTGTCGATGACCACAATGGCGATCATGGCGACCGCCAGCACCAACAAAACCGATAGGATAACTTTCCTGTTCATGATGTGATATTTACCACAGAGACACAGAGATCACAGAGATGCACGGAGCTTTCTTGAATTTCATCGATTATCCTCTGTGTTTCTCTATGCCCTCTGTGCCTCCGTGGTTATTTTTTTTTAAAATTACTCAATCGACCCCGATTTTTATCGCAACCATCCGCTTTGAATCGCGAAGCACCATATATCCGTCGGCAACAGCAAGCGGAGCCCATGCATCCTGTCCGTCAAAAAGCTTGACCTGACTGGTTTGAATATATTGGTGAACATCCGGTTTTGCGATGGTCAGGGTTCCGTCGTCACTCAATATAAAGAGTTTATGGTCGGCAATCATATACGGCCCTAGTCCGAACCGGTTTTCGGTGCCACTCGACCATACCGGTTTGCGGCAATTGGCCGGATCAACGCAGATCATCTGATTTCGTAATGGTCCTGCATCTTTCGGCAGAATACCGATCAGATGGCCCTCGAAAAACAGAGGAGTCTGCTGCTCGCAGGCCAATCCTTCCGATGGTTTGTATTGATCTAAAACGTCTGCAGTAAATGAATCGCCTGATGATTTCAGTTGCAGGAGCATACTTCCGGCGCCATATCCGGCTGTAACAAAAATTCTTCCATCGGGCATACAAACGGGGGAGGGTGCTACAACGGATTTGTTCCAGGCGGAGGATGACCAAAGAATGGTTCCGGCATCCTCCCCATCGGCTGCCACGCCGCAGATTCCTCCGACAGCGCTGTAAATAAACATCTTACGGCCTCCGAATGTCATGGGCAGAATGGAGGAGTGCGACATTTTCCATTTTTTGGCGTTCGGCGTTTCCCACACCACTTTACCGGTTTCGCAATCCACCGCGATCATCAGTGATTTGCCTCCGGTGGCGATAATAGCCAGATCATTGTCGATCAGCGGGCACTGCCCGGTGTACCAGAACGGCACCTCAGTCTGATACTCTTTCTCCACATCCAGCCCCCACTTAACATTTCCGGTCAGCCGGTCGAGACACATCACATGCGCTCGCGGGCCAATCGTTACAATATATTTCTCAGTGACAGCCGGTACGGTGCGCGACATGCCATGATTCCTTTTGATGGCCACCCGGTATCCCCGCTGCCAAATCTCCTTGCCGTCGGTCAGGTTGATACATCTCAAAATATCGCTCTGCCGGGCTTCGTCATAATCCAGTACATACACGGCTCCCTTATAAATGGCAGCTCCGGCATGCCCTTCGCCCAAATCAACCGACCAGCGGATTTCAGGCGCTTTATCCCCGAATCGGTCGATCAGCCTGACAGTCGATTTGCTGATATTGTCGAAATCCGAACCCCGGAACCTGGGCCAGGTTTCAATGCCTTCGGTAAGGGTACCCCCCGATGCCAGGAAAAACTCCCCGATATGGATCGCATCACTCAGGGAATCTCCGTGAGCCGGACGGTTATCGGCTCCGGGCAGGCTCACAGCCAGGTTTTTTACCGGATCATGCACGAGCCACCAGGTAAAGGAAGCGGCCATAAGAACAACGGCCACAATCAAAAAACTATCTTTTAACCCTTTCTTCAATCTCACCTCCATATTGTGTCATCCCCGCGCAGGCGGGGGCTGTCATCCCCGCGAAAGCGGGGCTATATTTTGAATGCGATCAGGGCGCTTCCGTGCCTTACATACAATATTCCTTTATTGATTACCGGATGCGCCCAGTGTTGATCGGAACCCATCTTGATCATGACTTTCCCTGCAATCTTAAATTCGGCAGGCGTGGCTTTGGCCATGAAGAGTTCTCCTTTCTGCGAGTATCCGTAGAGCATGCCGTCGGCAAAAATAACGACCCCCTTCGCCACCTCCGTTGAGGCATATTTCCGTTCGCCGGTTTTCCAGTCGATGCACTGCCACTCTTTCCCGGTCACATCGCCCGATCCGTAAGCATATCCGTCAACATAAACAGCTCCACCCATCCTGCTGTCGAAGGTTTTGCAGAACCATTCCTGGG
>JAQWAJ010000009.1:0-11753 GCA_028707745.1 Bacteroidales bacterium
CTTTTGAGTACAGCTGATAATTTAATCATTTTGTATTCGTTGTTGAGGTTTATGGCTGCAAGGTACAATTCTTCATTTGAAGCCATTCCTGGCAGCGGTTAAATAATGTTAAACGGCATTTTGTATATTTACCGGCTGAAATACAACTATCATTATGGCAAAGAAAATCCTTGCCCTTGCTTTCCTGTTCTTTCCTCTTCTGCTTTCTGCTCAGACGGTCAGGGATTCCTGCCTCCGGATGAACATTTTCTCCTGCCACCTGAGCGGTCAGTTGCTGGGTGGCGATATAGCGGACCGGTATGGCCCGACTTTGGGAGTGGGCGGATCCTATCTCTTTAAAACCCGGACCAATTGGGTGTTTGGACCAGATTTCACCTTCTTTTCATCGGGTAAATTTAAGGAAGAGAGTATTCTGGCAGGTGTTGAGGACCCAAACGGTTGGTTTATTACCAATAACGGGGAGCCGATGCTTCCAACGATCAATGAAAGAGGATTTTATGCAGGGATTAAGCTCGGAAAGATTTTCCCGGTTATCGGCCCGAATAAAAACTCAGGTTTATTGATAACTGCTTCGGCAGGTTTACTTCAATACAAGACTTTTTTCAGGTTGGAGGAGTACTCAATTCCGGTTATAATCGGTGAGTATACCAAATTATTCGACCATCTCACCAATGGCTTTGCTTTGAATGAGTTCATCGGATATCTTCACATGGACAATGATCAGCCCATCAATTTCTATATTGGATTTGAGTTTCATCAGGCATGGACGGAATGCCGCCGCGACTGGAATTATGATCTTTTTGGGCCGGATACCAAAGCGAGGCATGATTTCCTGTATGGGATCCGTGTAGGCTGGTTATTTCCCATCGGAAAGAAAACCACTGGTACTTATACCTATTTTTAGCAATTAGTGTTATTCCTGTATCAAATCGGGATCAGGATTTTATACCTGGTCATTCTGATCGCTTCTCCGTTTTCCCGCAGGGCCAGTCAGTGGATCTCAGGCCGGAGGGAGAACGCATCCCGTTTATCTTCCTGGAAAGCCGATAAGAATTATCTTACCCTGTGGATGCACGTTTCTTCGCTGGGTGAATTTGAGCAGGGGCGGCCGGTATTGGAACGATGGAAAAAAGAGTGCCCGGATGCCAGGATTCTGCTGAGCTTTTACAGTCCTTCAGGTTTCAATATTCGTAAAGATTATCCGCTGGCGGATCTGGTCTTTTACCTGCCCAACGATACAAAAAAGAAGATGTCACGGCTGCTTGATCAGCTCAACCCGGATCTTTTCGTTCTGGTGAAATACGATTTCTGGCCCAACCTCCTGCAGACTCTGAATCAGCGCAAAATTCCCGCTTTCCTGATTTCAGCCCGGTTCCGTGAGGATCAATACCTCTTTAAAAGCTGGGGCAGGGTGTTTCTGCAACAACTCCGAAGTTTTAAATGGGTGTTTGTACAGGATGAAGATTCTGCCGCACTGCTCAGAAAATACCACTTTGAACAGGTACTGGTTGCCGGCGATACCCGTGTCGATGCCGTGATGTCGGCCGACAGGAAGCCATTAAACCACGATCATGTTCCGGTTCTCATCGGGGGTAGCACCTGGCCACCTGAAGAAAAATTGCTTGCCCAACTCTGGAGAGCCGAAGAGTTCAAACCGCTGAGAGAGTCATGGAGCTTGATAATCGCTCCGCATGATATCTCTGAAGAACATCTGTGCCAGATTGAGGGACTGTTTGAGAGTGAGATTATCCGGCACAGCCGGATTGAGGGTCCGCTAACAAAGGCTCTCGGCAAGAACAGTCTTATCCTGATCGATTCAATCGGGCTTTTATCTTCACTGTATTCCCTGGCCAATCTGGCTTTCATCGGTGGTGGTTTCGGCAAAGGCATTCACAATACATTGGAACCTGCCGCTTACGGATTGCCGGTAATTTTCGGCCCAAACTGGACCAAATTCAGGGAAGCCGGGAGCATGATCAGTGCAGGTGCCGCATTTCCGGTAAAAGATTACGATGAGTTCTCAGCCATCGTCAAAAAAATGTGTTCCGATTCAAATTTCCGCGCTGAATCAGGGAACCTGGCCCTCAATTACATGAAAAGTCAGATGGGTTCTAGTGACCTAATAATTAGGTATTTATTGGGAAAATGTTGAACAATCACTGTTCATAAATGGATATGAACCGGACAACCATCTGGTAATTAGAATCCTTAACCAGCGGGAATCCCAAATGTTAATAAGTTAGATTTCCTGGTCTGTTCCGACAGAGCTAAATTTGATAACAGGGCGAAAGTCCACTGCAAAATAAATCCCGTTGTCTAACCCATTGAGAAACACATGTTATCAGTGCCATGTATATAGAAGAAATGTCAGTAAAAAAAGAAAAAGGTCGCAAGACTTATAGTTTGATGGAAGCGGTTGAAGCATCCCGCAGGTATTTTGGAGGAGACGAATTGGCGGCTACAGTTTGGGTCAACAAATATGCGCTGAAAGATTCAGCAGGCAATATCTACGAGTTGTCGCCTGATGACATGCACCGGAGGATGGCACGCGAAATTGCCAGGATTGAACGGCGTTACCCAAATCCGATGATGGAGGAGGAGGTCTATCAGCTTTTGAAAAACTTCACCTACATCATTCCGCAAGGTGGACCTATGACCGGTATCGGCAATCCGTTTCAGATTTCGTCACTCTCAAACTGCTTTGTGATCGGAAATGAAGGATCATCCGATTCGTATGGCGGAATCATGAAGATTGATCAGGAGCAGGTTCAGCTGATGAAACGCCGCGGAGGTGTCGGTCACGACCTGAGCCATATCCGGCCTACCATGAGCCCGGTAATGAACTCCGCACTGACCTCCACAGGAGTGGTCCCTTTTATGGAACGCTACTCCAATTCAACCCGCGAAGTGGCCCAGGATGGCCGCCGTGGTGCCCTGATGCTCAGTATTTCGATCAAACATCCTGATGCAGAGAATTTTATCGATGCAAAAACGGTACAGGGGAAAGTCACTGGCGCCAATGTTTCGGTAAAAATCACCGATGAGTTTATGCAGGCTGTGATCAATAACACTCCGTTCAGACAGCAATTCCCAATTATTTCTGATAAACCGTCGCACGTTAAGGATATCGACGCACGCAAATTGTGGGAAAAGATCATCCACAATGCCTGGAAATCAGCCGAACCCGGTGTTTTGTTCTGGGATACGGTGATCCGGGAATCCATTCCGGATTGTTATGCCGACCTGGGATTCCAGACGGTTTCAACGAACCCCTGCGGTGAGATTCCACTCTGTCCGTATGATTCATGCCGCTTACTGGCGATCAACCTGTATTCCTATGTGAACAATCCGTTTACCCCTGAGGCCCGGTTTGATTTCGACAAGTTCAAAAAGCATGTTCATTATGCTCAACGCATGATGGATGACATCATTGACCTCGAGAGCGAAAAAATCGAGGCTATCATTGCCAAAATAAACGGTGACCCTGAAGATTACGAATTGAAACGGGTGGAGATCAAACTCTGGGAAAATATCCGGAAGAAAACGGAAATGGGACGCCGCACCGGTATCGGAATAACCGCTGAAGGAGATATGCTGGCAGCTCTGAATCTGACTTACGGAAGCGACATTGCCATTGATTTTGCTGTTGAGGTTCAGAAATGTCTGGCTATTGAGGCTTATCGTTCATCAGCCAGTATGGCCCGTGAACGCGGCTCATTCCCGATGTATGATGCCCAGCGCGAAAAGAACAATCCGTTTATTAACCGGATTAAGGAGGCTGATCCGGAACTGTATCAGGAGATGACCGTATCGGGAAGGCGTAATCTGGCTTTGCTGACTATTGCCCCAACCGGCACAACCAGCCTGATGTCGCAAACCACCAGCGGAATTGAACCGGTATTTCTTCCGGTTTACCGCCGCCGCCGCAAGGTGAACCCGAACGATCCGGAATGCAAGGTTTCTTTCACGGATGCCATGGGTGACTCTTTTGAAGAGTATAATGTCTTCCATCACAAATTCATGGATTGGATGACCATCAACGGATACGATACCACCTCGGTGAAAGATTTTTCACAGGCCCAGATTGACGAACTGGTTAAAAAATCACCATACTATAAATCGACCTCTGCAGATATCGACTGGGTAGCCAAGGTACGCATGCAGGGAGCCATTCAGAAGTGGGTTGATCACTCCATATCAGTTACGGTGAATTTGCCTAATGACATTGCCGAAAGTACGGTTGCCGATGTCTATCGCACCGCCTGGGAACATGGCTGCAAGGGGGTTACTGTTTACCGTGAAGGTTCCCGCGACGGTGTTTTACTGAAAAATAAAGAGAAAAAAGAGGAAGCCCAGCAGCATCGTGAGCATAAACGTCCCCAGGTTCTCGAAGCCGAATTGCTCCGCTTTAAAAATGATGACGAAGACTGGATGGCTTTTGTGGGGATGATGAATGGCCAGCCGTATGAAATATTCACCGGTCGTGCTGAGGAAGATACCCTGGTGATTCCGAAATCCATTAAAAAGGGCCAGATAGTAAAGGTGAAAACTGCCGAGGGCGCCCGTTACGATTTTCTCTATACCGATAAATATGGAAATCCATGTACGGTCGGCGGTTTATCTTATATGTTCGATAAAGAATTCTGGAATTATGCCAAGCTGATTTCAGGGGTCCTTCGTCATGGCATGCCGATTCCGTATGTGGTTAACCTGGTTTCCTCCCTCAGTCTGGATAATGAAAATATCAATTCCTGGAAAGGTGGCGTAGCCCGCGCTCTGAAACAGTTCATCCCCGACGGAACGAAAGCTTCAAAAGGAGAACACTGCTCCAATTGCGACAGCGATGAGCTGATCTACCAGGAAGGATGCCTGATTTGCACCAAGTGCGGGCATTCGAAGTGCGGATGATAGAGTAAAAAGGGAGACCGGAGAAAGATAGGGAGACCGGAGACCGGAAGAGCAGCTTTTGCAGACATTCGAGGTAAGCGACGGGGTTCCCGCCTTCGCGGGAATGACACCTCTTCGTGGGTAATTTTCATGACCCTCATCCGGTCTCCGGTCTCCCTATCTTTCTCCGGTCTCCCTTCTTCATCCGGTCTCCCCTTTTTTTGTGCCTCCTGCAACTTTTTCCCAGGTTAGGGCACTATCTTTCAGTAACCAATAGTCGCAATTGATTCCAACCAACCAAGAGGTGTTCATGGAGATGTACACTCCCTGTCACCATGCGTTCATGGGGTATTGCCGCGGACTGACGAGTAACCGCGAAGATGCCCGGGACCTGGCAGGCGAGGCCGTGCTGATTGTCTTTGAGAATCTGGATAAACTCCGGAAGAAAGATTCCTTCAAGGCCTATCTGTTCGGCGTTGCACGGCGGTTGCGACTGCATCAGTACCGGAGAAACAGGTTTCGCGGGGAGTTCGATGAAAGAGTGGCGGAGATGCTGCCCGATCAGGAAACACCTCCCGATTCCCATCATGATGTGGAGGTTTTGTACAGCCTCCTTGGCAAACTACCCCCCAAACAGCGCGAATGTATTGTACTGTTTGAACTCTCGGGCTTCTCGCTCGAAGAGATCAGGCAGCTGCAGGGCGGAACGCTCTCAGGGGTGAAATCAAGGCTGAAAAGAGGACGGGAACAATTGCGATTATGGATTACACCGTCGGAAGGCCAAGGGCAGGAGGGCAAGAAGGCAGAAAGGCAGGAAGGCAAGAAGGCAGAAAGTAAAGAGTTAAGGATTAAGGCTCAGGATTTAAGTAAGGAGGAAGGCAAATGAGAAAAGAAAAGAGTCTTTCTGAAATGTTTGAGCAGGCGCGCGAGGAAGCGCGGAAGATTCCGGTCGGCGAAGTGAAATCGTTGCTGGAGTCGGGCCAAACATCTCCCCTGGCATCCAAACCTTCATACCGGCCCCGACGGATCATACGATTGTTTAATCCGTTAAAATTTTTCATCATGATCACACCAATTATTCTGATAACAGCAGGTTTATTAAACTGGAATACAGATCGTAATGTCCCGGTAGAACAACCTGAACAGATCAAAGCTGAACAGACAAACCAATCCACCAGTACAACAAAAACCGAAGCTGCCTTGATAAAACCTCGACCGGCTGACAGACCAACGGTTCCTGAACCGGCAGCTATACCTGATTTCAATCCGGGGGTGCCGGTTGAAGCAGCTCAACCCGTTCAAAAGGATACGATTCTGGCAGGTGTAATCCTGGATCTGTCGAAAGAAGAGTTAACCCGGTTGGGATTTATGTTCGATGACGAGGGATACTATTATCTGAATCAGCTACCGGATGGATCCAAAATGAACTGCTGGAGCTATAAAGGTCAGTATGGAGGATCGTTTGGCTTTGGTTCCGGTGGTTATGTCAATCCATCTAATAAAGCAGCGCTACGGAATCTCGATTTCTACCCGGTGTTAACCACCAATTTGAGTGGCGAGGATTTTTACCCGATCGATCAGGTTGCTGCTCAGGTAAATAAATCATTCGAGTTAATGAATGATACGTTGGTGCCCGTATTGTTCACTAAAGGTAAACTTGGGGGGTATCAGACAGAGGATAAACTAGTCTGGTTCAAAGTATCGGATAGTTTTTTCGAACGACTGAAGACAGAACGGTCTGAGCAATCACAGCTCCTGTATAACCGGGTTAAAGAACTGAATAACAATACAGCTCACTCCAACCGGGTAGTTTATGATTTTCTTCCTGCCATTCAGTTGACAAACGCCATTCGATTAAAACCTGAAGTTTTACGATGTATGGGGGTCAACTACTCTGCTAAGGCAATCGATGTAACAATCAGAGCCATTGAGTATTGGTTCAATATTCATTTATGGATTGAAAATGATCAGACTGTTTTTCAAGCAATACCTACAGAGGTAAGTCCGATAAAAACACCGGAGGATACTCTGCTGCCTACAACGGAGAGCATCGTTTTATTGGGGATCTCCAATTTTGGATCCATTAAAATGGTTGACATGCCCACGCGTGTGTATCGCCAGTTAAACAAGAAAGATTTGACATTCGAGCAGTACCTGGATTTATGTATCCCGGTTATTGTTGATAGTAAAGCAATTAGCTCAAACGGAAAAGAAACTATTCTGTGGATTTACCCTAATGAACGTTTTTTCAGTTGTCTGCCTCCGGAAATCGCTGAGCCTATGCGGAAGGAATTCAACTATCAATTGAAAAAAATGAATCCGGATTCCAGTCCCGTGATGGGTGGAAGCATAGGAATTGGGAATAATACCCAACAAAAAGACACTGTAAATGAAGCTATTGAGCCGGTTCCCTGTGTCTATTTCACCAACCTGTGTGAAACGATTCCCGGCCTGGATTACATCAATCTTTATCCTAATCCGGCTTCAGACAAAATCAATGTCGATCTGGTTTTACAGGCAGCCAGGAAAATCCGCTTCCGGGTGTTTGACCTGGGGGGCAGGGTGATCAGCGATGATGGAGCGGTTGAGAATTACCCCACGGGTGGGCGGTTTACCCATCAGCTCGATGTGTCGTCCTTACAAAAAGGGTTTTATCTGCTGGTGTTGACCGATGAGGAGGGGGCCAGAATGACCAGGCGGTTTATCAGGGAATAAGCCGCCTCTTACCTTATTTTTCCAGTACCACCACCGCATTCGCCCACTCTTTAATATGCGAGATGGACACGTGAATGGTTTTGATGCCTTTCTCTTCGGTTATCTCTTTGGCTTTTCCGGAGAGGCGGATTTCGGGTTTGCCAAGCTCGACATGAATCACTTCAATCTGGTTGAATCCGATGCCGCCGGTGAATCCGGTGCCTAAAGCTTTTACATAAGCCTCTTTAGCCGCAAAACGGGCTGCATAAAACGGGGCGGGATCGCGGTAGGAATCACAGTAAACGATCTCATCCGGAGTAAAGGCCCGTTGTTTGAATGCATCACCCTTAGAAACAAACCTGCGGATGCGCTCCACTTCGATAATGTCTGTGCCGATGCCGAAAATCATGGCATAAAGATAGAAGAAAAGGCTCAAGGATGAAAGGTCAAAGCCTTACTCCGTCATTGACCATACCGCTCTATGATCTCTTCCTTCGTTTTTCCGAGTATCTCGTATTTCCTGCCTACTTTGATGAACCGGTCGATGGCTTTCAGCAGGTGATTGGTGTTATGACTTGCCGATATCTGCGTGCGGATACGCGCCTGTCCGTTTGGAACCACCGGGAAGAAGAATCCGATGGCATAAATTCCCTCGGAATAGAGATCCCGCGATACATCCTGAGCCAGCTTGGCATTGAAAAGCATTACAGGCACTATAGGTGTTGTACCCTCCTTGATAATAAAACCTGCTTCGGTCAGGAGTTTCCTCCAAAGCAACGTATTCTGTTCCAGCTTATCGCGGAGTTCCGTGCTTTCATTTAACAGGTCGAGCACCTTCAATACCCCTGAAATCACCACGGGGGCAATGGTATTTGAAAACAGATAGGGGCGGGCCTTCTGCCGGCACATCTGAACAATTTCTTTACGGCCCGATACGCATCCTCCGGAAGCCCCGCCCAGCGCTTTCCCAAACGTGGTGGTGATGATATCCACTTTACCATGAACCCCGAAATGTTCAGGAGTTCCGCGTCCGGTTTTGCCGATAAAACCAGAGGCATGCGATTCATCGATCAACAGCATGGCGTCGTATTTTTCGCATAATTCCACGAGTTCATCGACCCTGGCCATGTCTCCGTCCATCGAGTAAACGCCGTCATTCACAACCACTTTCAGGCGCTTATCGGCATGGAGCCTGAGCTTTTCCTCCAGATGCTCCATGTTGGAGTGCTTGAATGTGTCGTGCATAGCCGAGCAGAGGCGGATACCATCCCCGAGGGAGGCATGAACCAGACGATCGGAGATGATCACATCATCCTGGTTCAGGATAGCCTCAAAAACACCGGCGTTGGCATCCATGCAGGAGGGGAAGAGAATGGTGTCCTCGGTGCCAAGAAACTCGGTCATCCTGCGCTCCAGCTCGCGATGGATATCCTGGGTGCCACAGATGAATCGCACGGACGACATTCCGTAACCGCGGGTATCCAGTCCTTCATGTACCGCCTTGATCACTTCCGGGTGGTTCGAAAGTCCCAGATAGTTGTTTGCACAGATGTTAATGACCTTTTTTGTGACTGATCCAGCCGGGAATTCCACTTCGATATCCGCAGCCTGACTGGAATGAATGAACCGTTCCTGCTTGAAAAGCCCGGCGTTGACAATGGCATCAAGCTGATCGGTATAGGTTTTTTTTGTTTGTTCAGAGTATCCCATAGTGTTAGGTTTTAAACAGGACGGTTCTCTGGTCGCCCTGTTGTTCACAAAAATTCTAAAACAAGATTTGCGATCTTGGTAACATTGTCGAATGCTTCGGGCGTAGCACGCTCATCAGGGATCGAGATTTTGTACTTTAATTCCAGGAACCGCTTCAGCGATACCATGGAGAAAGAATCGACCAAACCGCCTGAAATCAGGGGAGTGTCGTAAGTCAAGCCGCTATCTTCTTCAGCATATTCATCGATCACATACTGAAGGATGGTCTTTTTCATTTCGTTGCTGTCGGGCATTATTCGAAGTATTTAGTTGTTTCATTAGCGCGGGTTTATCTTAAAGACGGGCGACCGCGGGTCGAATAAGGGGCAACCACGGGTCGCCCTTACGGTCAGTCATTCTCGAGAGTCGAAAGATCGCCGGTATCCTCACCCCATTCTTTGGCATGTAGGAGACGGCGCATGATTTTTCCGCTTCGTGTTTTAGGGAGTGTATCGACATACTCGATCTCCTGTGGCATGGCCAGGGGGGAGAGTTTCTTCCGGATGAAGTTCATGATTTCGAGCTCGAGCTCATCACTGGCAACAAATCCGGGTTTCAGGGTAATAAAGGCTTTTACTACTTCCATGTTGACTTCATCGGGTTTGGCTACTACTGCGGACTCGGCGACTGCTTTATGTTCGAGAAGTGCCGATTCAACTTCAAACGGACTCACCAAATGTCCGACGGTGTTGATGACATCATCATCACGCCCGATGAACCAGAAGTAACCATCCTGATCAATGGTAGAGCGGTCGCCAGTGAGATACCAACCATTTCTGAATTTCTTCTGAAAGGTCTCTTCGTTTTTCCAGTAAGTTCTCAAACGAGCCGGCCAGTCGAACTGGAAGGCAATCAGCCCGGGCTTATTCACCTCAGTGATAATTTCAAAAGTATCCGGGTCGAGCAAGGCCGCTGTAAGCCCCGGAAACACTTTACCCATGGATCCGGGTTTGATTTTCATCCCCGGGAAATTGGAAATCATGATGGAACCGGTCTCTGTTTGCCAGTACGTATCATGGAATGGCTTACCAATCACCTTTTCCGACCATACCACGGCCTCGGCGTTAAGAGGTTCCCCGACGCTTGCCAGATGCCGCAAAGAGGAGAGATCGAATCGCTTAACCAGATTATCGCCTGCCTTCATCAGCGAACGAATGGCTGTCGGCGCGGAATACCACATCGAAATTTTATGTTTTTCGATAAACCGGTACCAGGTTTCAGCAGAAAATCCTGAATCTTTTACACATTGGGTGATACCCAGGCTCCAGGGTCCGATGATGCCATAGCTGGTGCCGGTAACCCATCCCGGATCGGCTGTGCACCAATACAGATCATCTTCCTGAAGATCAAGCGCCCATTTGGCAGTGAGATACTGCGAGATCAATGAATAATGAACATGTTTGACCCCCTTGGGCTGGCCGGTAGTTCCTGATGTATAGTGAAGTAACGAAGGTGATTCTGCTTTGGTGGGAAACACATCGAGATGTTCTACCGGTAAGGCACGATCCAGCGAAAAGGCAATCTCTTTGGCTTTCAGGGCTTTAGTTCCATCGTCGTCAACCAGGATAATATACTGCAAATCGGGCAGTGTCGCCAGAATCTTCTGGATCTTAGGAGCGTGTTGTCGCGTGGTAAGAATGGCTTTGGTCCCGGCATTTTCCAACCTGATGAACAGGGATTCATCGCCGAAGGCAGAAAACAGGGGCTGGACGACTGCCCCGATTTTCAGAATGCCGAGCAGCCCGATATAGAGTTCGGGAATTTTATCCATGAACAGACAGACCCGGTCACCGTCATGAATACCCAAGTTCCGTAGAAATGCTCCAATGGTGTTGCTCAGGATACGGATGTCGTTAAATGAATAGGTGCGCGTCGAGTTTTCATCGTGCCCTTCCCAGATGAGCGCTATTTTATCAGCTTTTCCAAGCTGACAGATCCTGTCGGAGCAATACCAGCCTATATTTATGGTGTCGCCGGGCCTGTACCCCAGCTCCTGTTCGGCAATCTTCCAGCTGAAATCATGGAGCCGATTGTCATACGATCCGATATTTGACATGAAAGCCAGCGTTAAAGGTTTCTCCGATTAAAGTTATTGAATTATAGGGAATTAAAAAAAATAAATTAAATGCACTGCTCATAATCAACAACTTATAACAAGAAGACCATACATCAGGATGTATGGTCTTCTGTGTGTGGTTCATGTAACCCGCACACAACTAACGCGTTGCGTTGAAGTCTGGGTGTGCTAGATGACTTTCAGTTCGCGGCCAACTTTTTCAAATGCGGCAACAGCTTTCTTAATATGATCGTGGGTATGGGCAGCAGAGAGCTGAACACGGATGCGGGCTTCCCCTTTCGGCACTACCGGGACGTAGAAGCCGGTAACATAAATGCCTTCGGTTTGCAAACGTGTAGCCATTTCC
>JAQWAJ010000009.1:11763-14399 GCA_028707745.1 Bacteroidales bacterium
TCCTGTGATAGTTTGGCATCGCCCAGCATCACGGCACAGATACCTGATTGGGTCGGTTTGATCGAAAAGCCGAGTTTCGTCATCTGCTCCATGAAATAATCGCGGTTTGCCTGCAACTTTTCAAGGAGTTCGTTCGATTCATTCATGATTTTGAACGCTTCAATCCCTGCAGCTGCTATTGCCGGGGGAATGGAATTTGAGAACAGATATGGGCGTGAGCGCTGGCGAAGCATCGCGATAATCTCCTTTTTACCGGTGGTAAATCCACCGATGGCGCCACCGAATGATTTTCCCAATGTGCCGGTCAGAATCTCGATCTGGCCTCTCAGATTGAATTTTTCCGTAACGCCACGTCCGGTTTTTCCCACTACACCTGCAGAGTGTGATTCATCGACCATAACCATCGCATCATATTTTTCGGCCAACGCCTTAATCTTATCCAGCGGTGGAACGTTACCATCCATCGAAAATACGCCGTCAGTAACGATCAGCCGGTACCGGCATGGAGCAGCCTGTTGCAGCTGATCCTCGAGATCTTCCATATCGGAATTCGAATAACGCAGCCTCTTGGCTTTGCACAAACGGACACCGTCAATAATGGAAGCATGGTTCAGACTATCCGAAATGATGGCGTCCTCTTCCGTCAGTAAGGGTTCAAAAACCCCGCCGTTGGCGTCAAAACAGGCGGCATAAAGTATCGTATCTTCAGTTCCGAAGAAATCGGAAATCGATTTTTCCAGCTCTTTATGCAAATCACTGGTGCCACAGATAAAACGAACCGACGACATGCCGTATCCGTGTGAATCCAGCGCAGCCTTGGCGGCTGCAATCAACCTCGGATTATTCGAAAAACCGAGGTAGTTATTGGCACAAAAATTCAATACTTCCTGACCGGTCGATGTTTTAATCTCAGACCCCTGCGCAGATACCAGAATGCGCTCTTCCTTGTACAGACCGGCGGACTTAATTTCGTCCAGCTGTTGTTGTAAATGTTGCTGAAACTTCTCGTACATGATGATGATGTTTTAATTCTAAAAAAGATGTGGCAAAATTACCAACTTTGCAGTAAATACAAAGTATTCAGGCTTATAAGAATTGGTGACTTTTGTCATTAATATTGCAGTGATTAATTGGGATGTTTGCCGGAAATATCTACTTTTATTTTTCTTTCTCCGTTTTGTAAATCACTGAATATTAGCATTAATCATGAAAAATATACTTTTAACAGGATGTGGTGGCCAGATTGGCTCTGAGTTGACTCTTGAATTGCGCAGGCGTTATGGGAATGATCATGTGGTAGGCAGTGATAAGCGGGTGATTACAACCGGACCATTGGCTGAAACCGGTCCTATGGTGTCCCTGGATGTTACCGATGCAGCTGCGCTGGCAGAAGTTGTGAAAAAATACAAGATCGATGCAATCTATCATTTGGCAGCCTTGCTTTCGGCAGTTGCCGAAACTAAGCCCCAGCTGGCCTGGAATATCGGTGTAAACGGATTGTACAATGTGCTCGAGGTAGCTCGTGAAAATAACTGTGCCGTATTTTTTCCAAGCTCGATAGGCGCTTTCGGGCCATCAACCCCGCATAATAATACACCGCAGGACACTATTCAGCGTCCGACATCGATGTATGGCGTGACCAAAGTCACCGGTGAACTGCTTTGCGATTACTATTTCAGACGTTTTGGCGTGGATGCCCGCGGGGTGAGGTTCCCCGGACTGATCTCGAACGATACTTTGCCTGGCGGTGGGACCACGGATTATGCCGTAGAGATTTATTACGCTGCCATCAAAACTAAAAAATTCACCTGCCCGCTTCCGGCCGGTACTTTCCTCGATATGATGTACATGCCCGACGCATTGAACGCTGCTATTTCGGTGATGGAAGCCGATCCAACCAAACTCATTCACCGTAACTCGTTCAACGTCACAGCTATGAGTTTCGATCCGGAGATCATCTATCGGGAAATCAAAAAGAGCATTCCGGATTTCGTGATGACCTATGATCCGGACCCGGTAAAAGTGGGTATAGCCAATTCATGGCCCGATAAGATGGACGACAGTTGCGCCCGTGCCGAGTGGGGATGGAATCCGAAATATGACCTGGCCTCGATGACCGCAGATATGCTGAAAGTCATCGGCGAGAAACACGCAAAAGGCCTGATTTAACGTAACGCGTTACGCGTCACGCGTAACGTCCTTTGTTTTCTCCACCCGTTTCGTAACTTTAGTGTCTCAAACCTAAATACGAATCAGATGGCAACAAATAAACCTTCGGAACGTCTGCACTCGCTCGACGCTCTGCGCGGATTCGATATGCTCTGGATTATCGGTGGCGGTGAACTGGCCGAAGCCTTGTCGAAAGCCACAAACTGGGGTTGGCTCAACTGGTTTGCCGGGCAGCAGCATCATGTTAAATGGGATGGTTTTCATTTTGAGGATACTATCTTTCCGCTCTTCATGTTTATCTCCGGAGTGGCCATTGCCTATGCCATTCTCGGAAAAATGAGAAAAGGCGATGCAAAAGGTCCGATAGCCAGAAAAGTCATCCGGAGGGGTCTGACGCTCGTGGTACTCGGGTTTATCTATAATGGATTGTTACAGCTGAGCTTTGCTGACGGGGGGGAACAGATGCG
>JAQWAJ010000010.1 GCA_028707745.1 Bacteroidales bacterium
CAAAAGACGATGAATTGACCATCTCCTGCAATTTGGCCCGAACCAGGGTAGAATCGAGATCGACAGAAGCCATATAGGTTGCCGCCAGATCCATCAACTCATTGAGATTTTCAAATTCAGTGGTCAGGTCGGCTTTGGCTTTAACCAAAGTGTCAGGCAGTACAATCTCCTCTTTTTTGCATCCTCCGGCAAGTATGGCAAGGCAGAGGATTACTGTAAAAGCTTTTGCTTTCATGGTTTGGGGGTTTTAAGATTAGTTTGATCAGGTATCCAGGCAAGAATTCTCAAGGGTGAACCGCTGCCGCCTCTGATTTTCATCGGGGCCGCCACCACATAACTACCGGTTGCCGGCAGTTGCCCGGGATCGGCGATATTCTCATAGGCGGTGACATTGCCGGCGCACAGGTTCCGGTGAGTCATGAAATCCTTCGATTGTCCGAAATCGATGCTCGGCGTATCGATTCCAACAGCCTTGATATTCCGCTCTTTCATCAGCCATTGGGCGGCTTCTGGTCCCAATCCGGGGAAATGAAGCTCAGCAACTCCTTCGGCGCCGGTTTTGAGCGTTCCGGTATATTTTTCCTTATCGCCCCAATACTTGCTGAAGCCGGTATTGATCAGTACAATAGCGTGTTCCGGAATTTGGCCGTACGTTTTTTCCCACCGGATAAAATCATCTTTGCTGACCAGATAATCCCGGTTCTGAGCCGATGGGGCGGTAACATCCACCACGATGGCCGGACCGGTGAATTCGTCAACCTGAATTTGCTCGATCGACCGGCCACCCTGCGCAAAGTGGAGCGGTGCATCAAAGTGAGTGCCACCGTGCTCCTCGGCAGAATACTTGAATGATGAGTAAAAATAACCCTTGTCGTTGATCCCATAAAAAACGGTATCATGTTTAAAGGTCACATTGGTAGGCCAGTAAACGGTACTTTCTTCGTAATTCCAGGTCAGGTCGATCCAGTGTCCGCCTGCCAGGACGCTGGCTGCATCGGGTTTGGTTTGATTACAGGAAATCAGGAAAACCAGGCATAGAAGGGGAAGGAGTTTATTCATGGAAGTTCGTTTTATTTTGATTGAGTCATCACTTGCTGGCATAAATATCCGGATACGATCATCGAAACCCGTTTATTGGCCATTGGCGCCGAACTGTAACAAACGATGGGAAGTATCCATTCGAGCAGTGCCAGGCAATAGGGAACCGCATTGGGATCTCCATGGACACTGTTGAGGGCATATTCCCTCATTTTCAGGCTCATCGACAGGTTCTTTTCAACGGTTTCGTGCCGGGCTCCCCGGTAACTGTTGGCCGGTGGCTTATCGAGACTGATGGTTTCATAAAACCGGGATATGAATTTTACATATTCATCCAGATCGCCTTCGTTCTCCATCGGGGCTAAATCTACCATAAAGATGGCCTCCAGGCGGGCAAAATCAGAAATCAGGGAGCGTGGTTTCGTTTCTGAAAAATCGATCAGATACACATTCATGTCCTCATCGAGCAGAATATTCTGCATGTTCAGGTCGCCGTGGCAGATGGAGGTGTAATAATCCATAACGGAATCCCGCTGCCTGGCATATTCATGTTTGAGGAACCAGTAAGGGTTGATGATCTTTTGACTGGTTTCGCGAATGGGAATGAACTGATCGTCAGATGAAATGCCAAACAGCTCTCCGGCGGTTTCGCATAGCCGGGGAAAGAAGGTAAAGGTGGGATCATGATCGCGGAACGGGTGGATCGCTTCGCGGATGGGCTGCCCGTACCAGGGGTTCAGTATCTGAATGAATATTTTGTCGAACAGGGGTTTCAGTTTTTCAACCGGCCAGGTTTTATAATAGTGGGTGAGCCATTTCAGTTGAGTCAGTTCGCCGCCGATTCCTACGAAATTATACCGCAATGCCCCGGTATCACCGAAAAACTCCGTGCCCAGAACAATGGCGCTGTTGTTTAAAATATAGGGGAGGGCATACTTCTGGCAGCGGTCGGATTCCCTCGATATCATTGCCCGGCTGGCGATTTTCAGCACCGTGGGCCTCAACCTCCGGCCGGCCTGGTCGAATGAGGTGACCTGGTAGGTTTGGGCGGAGTATCCTCCATGAATCTGTTTGATAATCAGCTTTCCGGAATCGGTGTATAACCTGCGTGTCAGAAACGCCTTATGAGGTTCAAACACACAATCTTCCGCCATTTCGATCTGTAGGCGCCGGGTGGAGGCGTCGTCAGTGCCATCCGAAAGAAACACCCAGGTCATGGGATTCACTGCCGGATCGTTGGGGTGTATGGCTTCGATACTGATGATATTCTCGATGGTCAGGTTCTTTCCGAGGAAAGTCGACAGATTGCCATCGGGGATTTCCGGAACATCGCCCAACACAAACCTGGCTCCCTTCATACTGACATCCGTCTCCAATAACTGGCAGATAGTGACTGATGGCATAGCCGGATTGAAATCTGCAATCACCAGCATCATCCGGTCACTCTCTCCCGGGGCCAGCTTTTGTTTCACCTGCATCAGGGCGCCGGTAAGCTCATGCAAGGGCAGGGTGGTTGGTTCAGAAAGGCCCACCAGACCGGTCGGCTGGTTGCCGAAAGAGAAGGCCTCTTCGACAAATATCCCGGCATGAGTTGGATTTTGAGGTATTCTGAAATCTGAAGGGAGAGTGTCGCCATCGGGCAGGAAACCTGCGCAGCGGCCGCAGGTGACAAATATACCCCGTGTTTTTGGGTCTTCTTCGGGTGCTTCGGCTGGCGACCCGGTGCCAACTGAAAATCCGAGTTCATTATATCCGGCAATCCCCTGATCCTTCCACAATTGGGCCGGTTGTCGCTTGTTATCAATCAGATGGAAATGGAAAGTATGCTTACCTTCCTGCCATTCCATGGATCCGCCGGCTTTTTGTTGCAACTGCCCGATTTCTTTTATTGCTATATCCGGATTGTCACAAATCCGGAATACCTGATGCAACCCGGCCATTTCGAGCACCTGAAAAACTTCGGGTAATAATCCCGACAGGAACAGTCTGCCGCCCCCGGCAATGAGCTTTTTCTCGGTCATCAGCAGTATCCGTATGCCGGCGCTGGATAAATAGGCGCATTCTGACAGATTAATAATCAGATATTTTTGGTTCTCCAAAACTGGACGGAGAGCCAGATCCAGTTCATTGCAGGTGGTGGTATCGAGGCGCCCCGCGACGGTTACCAGCGGATTGGATTGTTTGTTTTCAATGGTGATCGAGATCATTATACCGGGGAAATTGATGTGGTTTTTTGTTTCCTTTACGATAAAAGTTGAATAAGTTAAATATAGTCATGAAACGACAAAAAGGATTGTTTTTTTTGATACTTGTTCTGGTTGGGTGCCATATTGGCCTGTTTAGTCAGGCCGGAGAACCTGTTGCCCTGTTTAAAGCCGGGGATGCCGGATATGCCTGCTTCCGGATTCCTGCCATTATTCAATCCGGAAACGGAACCCTGATGGCTTTTGCAGAGGCACGTAAAAAGGGCTGCTCAGATACCGGAGACATCGATATCGTGCTTCGCCGATCATCTGATAACGGTAAAACCTGGAGTGCTCTTCAGCTGGTGTGGGATGCCGGAGATGATGTTGCCGGGAACCCGGCTCCTGTGCTGGATGCTGCAACGGGAACCATCTGGCTGCTGACCACCTGGAACCTCGGATCAGACGAGGAATCGCAAATCATTGGGCAAACCAGCAAGGATACCCGGCGGATTTTTGTGCTGCGCTCTGACGACCAGGGCGCTACCTGGTCGAAACCCAACGATGTTACCGCGGATGTGAAGCTGCCCGCCTGGACCTGGTACGCCACTGGTCCGGTGCATGGAATTCAACTTCAAAACGGTTCCCACAAAGGAAGAATGATGATTCCTTGCGACCACATCGAGGCCGGCACCAAAAAATACTACAGCCACGTGATCTGGTCGGATGATCACGGAAAATCCTGGAAACTTGGGGGATCGACGCCACAGGATCAGGTTAACGAGTGTACGGTTGCGGAACTCCCTGATGGCCGGCTGATGCTGAACATGCGCAATTACGACCGGAAGATGAAGAACCGGAAGGTCAGTATTTCGGGCGATGGAGGAAAAACCTGGTCGGATCTATCCAGCGACCCTCAGCTGATCGAACCGATCTGCCAGGCAGGATTGCTGAGCATAACACTAAAAAACAAAAAGAGTGCCCTGCTTTTCCTTAATCCGGCAGATTCGCTTTCCCGCATCAACCTCGTGCTCAAAATGAGCCGGGATGAGGGTCGCAGCTGGCAACCGGTTGAAGTGATCAACGCCGGTCCGTCAGCCTATTCTGATCTGGTCAGGATCAATCACAAAGAGATTGGGTGCCTGTATGAGGCTGGTATGGAGAATCCTTATGAGGCCATCTGGTTTAAAAAGGTAGATCATCCGTAAGATCCTCTTCGAGAGGAGGTTCCGGAGGAAGTGGCGGGAATGAGTCGTTGCCGCTGTTGCCGTCGTTACTGCCGTTGGCGGGATTACCTTCCTTCACCACTTTCCAGGCCTTTACATCGGTGTACCATCTGCCGTTGAATTCGCGACTTTCGATGTCGACCGATGCCGTTACGCGATCGTTGTCTTTCAGTGCGTACTCATCGATCTTTTCTCCCCAGACGACAAAACAGATCTTTTTAGGGAACTGCTCTTCAGTCTGCAGAATGTAATCCTGTTTTTTCCAGGGGCCTTTGGCGGATGTACCCGATGCCAGCGGAAGGCATGAAACTATTTTTCCTTTGATGTCCATGATGTCATTATTTGTTCTCCAAAGAAAGGGACTTTTTCCCATCCGGTTGATGGGATCCGGACTAAACTGGCCGGGATTGATCATTTTTTTCGTTTTGTAACATTTGGTACAAATTCCGGAGAGCCATGACCCTACTTTTGGTGTGTAATTAAAAATGAAAAATTAAAACCTATAAGTATGAGCATGTTTTGTTTTCAATGTCAGGAAACCGCTAAAGGTACCGGATGTACCATTAAAGGGGTATGCGGAAAAACCGATGAGGTGGCTAACCTCCAGGATCTGTTGGTGTTTGTATCCAAAGGAGTATCAGTGTTTGCGGATATTGCCGCGAAGAATAATCTGAAAACTCCGGATGCCGATCAATATGTTTTTGAGGCACTGTTTACCACCATCACCAATGCCAATTTTGATCCGGAGAAGATCACCGCCAGGATCAAACAGGGATTTCTCGTTCGTGAAAACCTGAAAAAACAGCTGGAACAAGCCGGTGTGGTCATTCCGCAGGACCTTCCCGAAGAGGCCAGGTGGATTTCTGATACAGATGCCCGGATACATGCCCAAAGTTTAATAGTTGGGATTCTAACCGAGCCGAATGAAGATATCCGTTCGTTAAAACAATTGCTGACTTATGGGGTCAAGGGAATGTCGGCCTATGCCGAACATGCCTATAATCTGGGATATGAGAACGAGGGCGTGTTTGCTTTCATGCATAAAGCGCTGGTGGCCACAACCCGCAAGGATATCCTGGCAGATGAGCTGGTTGGCCTTGTTCTGGAGTGCGGAAAATTCGGAGTCGACGTGATGGCTTTGCTCGACAAGGCGAACACGGAAACTTACGGCCATCCGGAGATGACCAGGGTAGAACTGGGCGTGCGTAAAAATCCGGCTATCCTGATCAGCGGTCATGATCTGAAAGATATGGAGAGACTGTTGAAGCAGACCGAAGGAACAGGGGTCGATGTTTACACCCATTCCGAAATGCTTCCGGCTCATTACTATCCTGCCTTTAAAAAGTACAAACATTTTGCCGGTAATTATGGCAATGCCTGGTGGAAACAGAAGGAGGAATTCCGCACTTTCAACGGACCGGTACTCTTCACCACCAATTGTATTGTTCCGCCGGCTGAAGATTATATCGACCGGATTTACACCACCGGAGCTGCCGGGTATCCGGGATGCAAACATATCGGAACTGATGCTGACGGGGGAAAAGATTTCTCGGCTATCATCGAACATGCTAAAAAGTGTGCCACTCCGACAGAAATTGAAAGCGGCGAAATGATCGGTGGCTTTGCACATGATCAGGTATTCAAACTGGCCGATAAGGTGGTTGATGCCGTAAAATCCGGAGCCATCAAAAAGTTTGTGGTGATGGCTGGTTGCGACGGACGCATGAAGAGCCGTGAATATTATACCGATTTTGCTTCACAGCTGCCGGATAACACCGTAATTCTTACCGCCGGATGTGCCAAATACCGCTACAATAAATTACAGCTCGGTGACATCGGAGGAATTCCGCGGGTATTGGATGCCGGTCAGTGCAACGACTCTTATTCGCTGGCAGTCATTGCTTTAAAATTGAAAGAAATATTTGAACTGAACGATATCAATGAACTGCCTATCGTTTACAACATTGCCTGGTATGAGCAGAAGGCCGTCATTGTTTTGCTGGCGCTCCTGTATCTGGGAGTGAAGGACATTCACCTTGGACCGACTTTGCCGGGATTTTTGTCGCCCAATGTGGCTAAGGTACTGGTTGACAATTTTGGCATTGCCGGAATCGGAACGGTACCCGAGGATATTGCCAGGATGATCGGATAATCTGGTTTTCAGGGATTAAAAAGAGGCTGTCTCAAAAGGGCAGCCTCTTTTGTTATTTCTGATTTTTTACAACCGGCTGCAGCCACGCCATTTCAACATCTCCAGTTGCAAAGGGATTCTTTTTCTGTTTACTGGATAAAATGCGGGCCCTGACAAACAGTTCCTTTCCGGTAAGGCGATAGTCGGCTGTGATGCCCCGGGTGGTTTGCAGAACTTCGGGTTGGCTCTTGCCTTCGAGCCAGCCGATAAATTCGGTGGTATAGAGGATTTCCTTTTCCCCTTTAATCGTGATTGAAATGTTTTTCCTGGTGCACCGGAAATCTGTGAGTTCAATTCCGGTAGATGCGTAAAAATCCCCGGCATACATAGCCCGGTACAGGGCAGCCGGTGTCAGCTCCCTGGCTCTGACCACTACCCAGCCCCTGCCGGGATTGGCTTTACCCACCCCGAACACGTCGTAATTGTGCGTATCGTCGGTTGCTGTACCCAGCAACAGCGCTTCCCCGTGATCGATCCTCCATTTGTTGGCTTCGTCCCACATCGTTTCGGTTGACGGATGCGCGGAATCCCCGTAATTGTTGACCGAGGGATGCCCGTTGAATACTTCAAAAAACCGGGCGCTGCTGAGGGCCAGTGCATCGGTGGTGAGTCCCCAGCCGAAATTGGGGTGGTTAACCACAATCCATTCCGGATTTTCGGTTCCACTCAGTGTTTTCCGGATGGCTCTGACATCGGCAAGTAAACAGTCGGCCACGGTTTCTCCCCCGGCAGGCTTCACTACACTTTCCATATTAAACCCGCAAAGGTGAACGGGTTTCTTTTCAGAGGCATCTGAGATCTCCTCGCCGGAGATCAACAGGAACTCTCCCGGCTTTTCAAAATTCCTCCGGTAAGCGGAGAGCTCTTTAATAACTACGGAATCGCCGTTGATGGCCTTAACTTTCCTCCCCTCCTGAAGGATATTGTGATCCGTGACGGCCAGAAACTGGTACCCGTTATCGTGGTACCAGCGGGCTATATCTTCGGGATAGGCATTACCGTCGCTCCAGTATGAATGGGTGTGCAGATTGCCTTTATAAAAATGCACGGGTTTATCTTTTTGAAATGAAGATAAAAGCCCAATGGTCAAAAGTGCCGATACTAAAAGGGATGCTCTGAGTTTCATGTTTTTGGAAATATCAACCAAGATATAAAAAAGTCGAAGACAAATGTTTAGTTGGCAGATTCCTCACTCCACTTCGTTTCGTTCGGAATGACGGTCATAGGGTTGAATCTTCTCATTTACGATATTCGGCCCGGTGATGGATCTTCCCTTCCAAACCAGTGTCGTTCCTTCAGGAATTTTTATCGAGATTTCCCGGTTTTCGATAGTTGCTTCAATACTTCCGAATTTAGTAGGCACGGTTACGCTGGCCCATTCGAGCAGGCCCAGGTCCGGATCAACCGAAAAGCGTCTCCAGCCATCATCCAGCGGCCTCAGTCCGAATATCTCTGCCGGCAATGAAGCTGCCGGCCCTGCACTCCAGGCATGGCACAAGCTTTTCCCATACGGCCGGCCATAGAAGGCATAATGTTCCTTGCCGGTTTGTTTGGGATCATAGGCTTCCCAGAAGGTTGTGGCTCCCTGTTCCAGCATTCCGCCCCAATAGTTTTTAACCCGATCCAGCATGAGCTGAACATTCCCCAGCCGGGCCAGCGCCATCGTCTCAAACCCGTACATATATGGAGTTCCCACCGGGGGGACACCTGGATCTTCCAGCAACGTTCGCATCCCGTCATACTGGTCCTCAGTGGCCAATCCCGAGAGGACTGCCAGAAAGTTGGGGTATCGGGTTTTGCTGCTGTTCGTATCGATTTTCGACTGCCAGTAATGGTTCTTTTCATTCCATACCTGTTTCAGCAGATTGATTTTCAGCTGTCCGGCGCTCTCCGTCAACCGGGTTTCCAACCCGATGTCGTGCATCCGGCGAGCTAACCGGGCTCCGCTCTCCTGTGCCCACCACCAAAGAATCTGAAGGGCCGACCATTTTTCCTGATCTACCCAGTCGATAAACAGCCAGGTGTTTTTGGGAATCAGATAGCCCATCGTATCGCAACGGGTGAAAAGGACATCGAGAGCCTCCCTGATCCGGCCCCACTCCTGCTGCAAATGAGCAGTATCGCCGAAATAGAGCTGGTAATGATCCTGTGAAATGATCCACCAGAGTGAATAATCAATGATTCCGTTCACATCTTTCTCTTTGATTCCTGCACGGCCCAGGGCAACGAGGCTCCTGCGCACCATCTCGGGCTCATTAAACGCGTATGCATTGGCCATCAAACTCATAGCCAGGTCACCGGTCCAGGGTAAACGGTCACGCTTGATCCCATCGAGCATAAAATCGTGCATGCACAGCCGGATCGTATAGGCGCTGTTCATCCATACCCGGCTGAGCACCGAATCGGAACAGGCGAACGACCCCCAGTAAGCCACAGGATAAAAAAGGGCCTTGCACCATACGGCGCTTTTTTCTCCGGTTGAGGAGTGAATATACCTGAATGTCAGTGGATACGTGGATCTCCAGTACCCGTCTCCGGACTGAACCATCACGGGAGATTGCTCCACCTCCGTATTCAGGGTATCGAGCGCTTCAGCCATTGATTCACCGGCACAAATGGTGGGCCTGTCAGCACTCCTGACCATGACATACCCAATCAGCTCCCGTCCGAAATCATACAACCCTTTTTCATGACTGACCGGATGGAGGATCATGGTGGGATCTTCGAGCTCATGGGGCGGAACCCCAGCAACTGTCTGTTGAAAATGGCTGGCAGGTTGCCAACCCTCACCGGTTGCTTTCCATTCCCAGGATTTCAGGGTTGTAGAAAACACGGCATCTTCAATCAGCAAAGCAGGAGGTTGGTTACGGGCAATCAGGTCGAACCGGAGTTCGTGTATTTGGGTACCTGATTTGACAGACACAGTAATGAAATACGGGTTTTCATCAAATGAAGTCAGCAAATCATTGTTTATAAATAACTTACCACGACCAACCGCCCTGAACCTGATCTGTTTCAGTTTAACTGTATCTGAAAGGTTTAAACGAAATGAAACCGTATCAAAAGGAACATGAAAATTTCCGGGATAGCCGACTTTCAGTTTGGCGGAGTCTTTCCGCTGTATGAGCACCTGCAGGCGCCAGCATTCCAGCTCCGATGGGCCATAGATCCAGGTTGGCCCGTCTGCTTTCAGGTTGGTTGCAGGGATCTTTTCAGAGGTACTGTAAGTTGGGTCGATGATTGCGAACCGGGATTTTTCATGTGCAGCGCTTTGGGCGGACAATGAGGCAGATCCGGCGGAAATCAGTAAAAAGAAAAAGGCGGCAGGTTTCAGCATGTTCATCGAAATTGCATTTGTAGTTGCTATGATGTGTTTAACAGAATTTCCTCCTGAATTGTCACATAAAATAATCAGAACAAGGTTCACACTCCGCAAAATATTGGGAGGGTGTTAAGCCCGAGATTTGTTTGTAATCATTGATCATGTGAGACTGATCGAAATATCCGCAATGATAAGCAAGCTCGGTTAATGGAATGTTTTTATTCCGATGTTTTTCGAGCAAAGTATTCTGAAACCTGATGGTTCTTAAAAACTGCTTTGGAGAGGAACCGATGTAGGTTGAGAAAGTTCTTTCGTACTGTTTCCGGCTCAGACACGAACCTGACGATAGCTCATCGATGGAGACCACTCCTTTAGCCTGGTTGATGATGCCGATGCTATGAGAAATCCGGTTCATTCCGTACTCATCGTAATTTTTCCGTAATTGATTTAACAGAAAACTTTCGGCTACAACGATCTTACCTTCAAATGACGCAGATTCATACAGATCAGATTCAAGCTCACTGACCGATACCGGCACCAGGTATTTCAGGGGCAGATTCTGATCGAAACATTCATTGGAGGGAATATCGAAGAACATTTTTGCCCCGAAAGGTTTGAAGGATATCGAGAACATCGATAGTTCTCCGGAAACAGCGATATCGTAAAAGGCTTTTTGTTGTCCACTCAAAATCGAATCTTCCGGTATCGGCTTATTGTCGTTGAGCGACCTGGGCCGGTTGCCCAGATAGAACATCAATTCCATTAACCCGTTCGGAATAATCCGCTGTATGTGCTCCTGGTCATTTGGCATGCAATTATCGATTGCCCAGTATTGCTTAACAAACAGGGACAATGGATAGGAGGGTTTGCCAAAATGATAATTCACAGCAGGTTATATTTCCAGTAAAAATAGGAACAATTAAAACAAGGATTGCGGTTTCCATCCGGGAACCGCAATCCGCAAAATAACAGACGGTTACTTGTCACCATACAAGCCAACCCTGTTTCCTTCACAGTCGATGAACAGCGCAAAATAGCCCCGTCCTTCAACTTCGATTTTTGTTTTGGGACAGATGATAGTTCCACCATTTTTCTCAACTCTCAGCATGGTTTTATCCAGATCATCGCCGGTATTGAGGCTGACCAGCGTACCGTCCTTTGAAGGATTGAAACCTTCGGAAAAAGAGATCGCTCCATCACCTGCCGGAAAACAGGCCATTTTCTCTGTTCCACATTCAGTGACTGCTAAATCAATTTCCAGAATTGCATTGTAGAATTTCACTGCCCTTTTGAAATCTGCAGCCGGGATGTCCACCCAGATAACCAACTTTTTCATCGTGTAGAATTTTGATTAAGATTAATTGACGAGGCAAAAGTAGGTGCCCGTCAACTCCCGGAATTGTAAAACTGCGACATTAATCGGCCCCGGTCAGGCTGACCGCGAAATCAGAAAATAGTACCTGATACATGCTGTGCCCGTCTTTTCGGCTGAATCCATCGATGAACAACCCGAAATTCATTCGCTCCATCAATTTCAGGCCCTCCAGGGAAGCAGGCATTGCATAAAGGGTAGTATTCCTATCCGGATTACATAAGTTTATGATAATCTTGCTGATACCGGTCAGTGCATCCCTTAATGCACAGGCCCGGGCATACCCTTTCAGGTAGGGAATGGCCACGCTCTCGATGTACAGGTCTGCAATTTGATCCTTTTCATCCGGGGTAAACAGGCCTTCACCGGGAATATCCCGCTCAGTAATCTCTCCTTTGATAAACTGATGTAAGATTTTGGGCCGGAGCGGCAGCACATCAATATGGCCTACCTGGTTGCCGTTTTCATCGCTGATCAGGTAAAAAATATTGGGGTTTTCCTGATACCAGTCGCTAAGCGTGGCAAAAGGGATCACGTCGATCCCCGAATAGGTTTGTTGTTCAAGATCGGCAATCCACCGGACATCGTCACGGGTAGCCGGTTGTACATTAAAATTCATTGGTTGTCACTGTGTTGCACGACCCAAAATTTGAGGAACTTAATTCTCTTAACCAAATGTAAAATAAGGAAAATTGCCAGGAACAGAGCCAGTTTATCGTGGATTTCAATCAGGATCATTCTTAAACTGCCTGTCCCTCCCGACAGGTCGATAAACCATGGGATAAGCCCTGTTATGGCAACCAGTGCAAACAGAACCGACAGAATGAATACTTGCCGGTTTTTGCGGATCAGATTCTTGCTGATCACTCCTTTATACCATTTCCAGTGTGTCAGGAAATGACAGATCATGAGTACGGAGAATATGACAATGGTAACTTTATGAATGACAGACCATTCTGTATGTTCAAGGCCCCAAACGAGCTGATCTGCCTGTAGCTGATCGCCGTGGTTGTCCATGTGAAATCCAACCTGCTGAACCAGTCCGGATATCGTCATGATTATCCCTGAAACCAGCAGAAGGTTGTTGACGATCAGTCTGTTTTGTTTCTGTTTCATCTTTTTTCCGCAAAAGTGCAATCTGAAGAAGTATTCTAACGATAACAATTGTTAAGAAAACCAGTCTATTTCCGGTTTTTGATTCTGCTCAGCGAGATCGGGCTTATTCCCAGGTACGAAGCGATATAATGCTGGGGAACCCTTTTGATGATTTCGGGATGATTAAGGACCAGGTCCTCGTACCGCTCCCTGGGTGTATCTTTGATTCGTGAAAGGAAGAGCTGGGCATAATTGCTGAACCGCTTAAACAGGATGTTTTGAAACCCGTCCCTGACTTCAGGATATACCTGGCAGATCAGTTCAAAACTCTTTTTATTGATCGACAGAAGTGTCGAGGGCTCGATGCTCTCGATGGAAAACATGCTGGGTTGGTTGCTTAACAGACTGTCGATCGAGGCAACCGCCTGGTCCTCGAAAAAGAACTGAAAGGTGATATCCTTGCCATCCTTATTGAACCACATCCGCAGACACCCCTTTTTAATAAAATGGAATTGGTTGGATATACCCCCTTCGCTCAGGAGAATGGTTTTTGAAGGGATATTCCTTTCGACGAACTGATCCATGAATCTGGCCCAGTTGACCTCATCCTTTTTAAGTGTATCGATCAGTTGATTAAGCATTAATAGTTTTAATTTGGTTACTTCTTCCTGCCATATTGTAAAAACCAATCGTACAATTCCTGCCCGGGATATACTATCCAATCCATCCCGTGCCCAACTTCAGGTTCGGCCGTAAAGCGTAAATTCTTGTTTTTTCCTTTGAGTTTATTAACGATTCGTTCGGTTTCCTCAAATGGTACCACGTTGTCAATTTTCCCGTGGAATGCCCAAATCGGCATATCTTTCAGATTATCAATATTTTCATCGATATAGCCGATATCGCTGGTGAAACCTGCAATGGGAGCGATGGCAGCAAATTTCTCCGGATATTTCACACCCAGATACCAGGTACCTTCGCCACCCAGACTAATGCCGGTCAGGTACACTCTGTTTTTATCGACACGGTATCGGGTGGTGATCTCTTTATAGAAATTCTCAAACCAATTATCAGTTGACCATTGAATCAGTAGAGGGCACAGGGGAGATGCAATGAGGAACGGGAACTCCCGGCCCCTGTATATCTGGTCGGGGATACCGTTGTTAAACAATTTTTTCAGATCGGTTCCCCGTACCGATCCGCCGTGTAAATAGATGATTAACGGCCAGGTTCTTGTGGTATCAGTCTCATAATCTTTTGGTTTGTAAAGATGGTATAGATAGCTGGTATCAGCGGGATTCACTTTCATGCCGTTTTCCAGATCGAAATCATAGAGCAGTTTCCCATCAACCGACCATCCTTTGAAATTTCCCTGTTTCACTCCTCTTGTGTTTCCCGGCTTGTTTCCGGAAATGGCGTATCCTTTGGTACTGATCTGACCGTTGGAATAATACTCTTCACAGAGTCCGTTTTTTTTCCCGTCGATGAAATGGTAACATGATTCAGGCTGCCCGTTTTTGTACCAGGTTTGGTATAGTCCCTGCTTTATGTTCGTATGGTAATTACACCAGTAATTTTCCTTGAAGTTGCGGTCGAGTTTGCTGTATGTACCATCCATCTGGATTTGCCCGTTATCAAAATAATCTCTGACATGATAGAGTTTAGTTGCCTGATTGAATTCGATAATCCTTTTATAAAGGATAGTTTCATTTTTCGAGATGGCGACAGGCAGGTAAACTGTGTCAGTCTCCTGAGCCAGAGTGAGTGTCAGCGGTAACAATATCAGGATTATGGTTGTGACTGCTCTCATGTTGCACGGGATTCAATCTCATACCCAATTAATATCAAGCGGTTTACGCCGGGGGATAGCTGTAACTTTATCTTGCGGGAAGCCGAACATCAATCCATAGGCGATTTTACGGCCTTCGGGAACAGGC
>JAQWAJ010000315.1 GCA_028707745.1 Bacteroidales bacterium
GTCCATAGCAATGGTACTTTGCCCGACATTGCCATATTCATCGGACTTCTGCCACTTCCAGGTTTCTGGCTTCTGATAATATTGGAACACCCGGTGATAGAACTCTCTCGACAGACCTCCAACAACACTTTTATTCCCAACATCGGTATAGCCTAATCCCGATGAGGAGAGTCCACCGAGATGCTGGTCGGGCGATACCATGATCACGGTTTTTCCCATTTTGGCTAACTGAACAGCGCTAATCACTGCTGATGAGGTTCCTCCATATACAATCACATCTGCCTTAATGATCTCCCTGGTAAAAACCTGCTCACTCCGGAATGCAAACAGGGTTGTGAAAATCAAAATCAGAGAAAAAGAGGCCCTGATGGAGTCTTTCATTATTTGGCTTTTGTTTTGAATGAAACCTGAACATCGAGGAGCGGGTAGCCATCGGTTGCCCTGAAATGCTGCCCGACCAGTACAAACTCGTATTCCGTATTGGGCTTTAATTTCAGGGGTATGATCAGTGATGTATTGTTGTCAGCATATTTAAGCCCATCGGAGACGATCGGAAAATGTTCTTCTCCTTTTTCTCCGTACCAGATTGAAAATCCTTTCCCCACAAGGGGCTTACTGAAGGAAATTTCCATCCCGGTCAGAGAAGGAGAAACATTCCGTGCATGGTTTTTGAAAGGCGTGATCTTCTTGATTTGCACGCATCGGTCAAACAATGCTTTTTTATTTTTGGCCAGTTCGTCATAAAAGGTAATTATCCGGGGCATAAAGCTTTCGAGCGTGGGATATTGATCTCTGGAGTTTTCATACGTTCCGAGGAGGTCAACCAGTTCATCAATCCAGATAAACCCATTGCTGATCTGGGAGGTAATCTCCTTTTCCCAGGCTTTTTCCCCATGATCATGTTTTTTCATGTACATGATCACCGATGCCCTCACCAGAGCCTCTTGTTCCATATATCTCCAGCTCGAATAGGCCTGCCGGCTCATCACACTGGCCAGGGGTTCGAAAATGGTTTGTCCGGATTTCTCCAGTTTTTCAGCATTGCCTTCAACCAATTGATTCACAAATGAGTGATTGAACTCATGGATGAGTGTAGGCAGATATCCATCCGGACTGAAAATCGGTTTACCTTCCGGATCGAACGACCAGCTACCCATCACTGCGTAAGGATCTTCGCCGCCATCAGGATGGATGATTTTCGGACCATAATTACAGGCACCGTTACCCAGCCCTACCAATACATTTAAACTTCCTTTGGGCTCTGATCCGTAATATTCTTTATACCAACTGATATCCAAGGCATCATAAACTATTTTAAACCGCTCCTGAGCCATTTTGTACATCTTTTCCTGGCGGGAGAAAAACTCCTCACATTTGGCATCTACATAAAACTGTTGTAATAAGCTGACAAATTTTTCGGCATTTTCTTTACCCCACCGGGGCTCCGGAATCTGGTCTGAAAACGACCTGATGGGTTTTAATTGCGGTGGCTGGCTGAGATAAATCGCAATGGACATGGGCGCATCAAACGAAATGCCGTTATTTTGATATAATTCCCTGGCAAAAGACACAACTTCATGATTTTTAAACTGATCAAAATGATCATGAATATCCTTTACATAGCTTTTAAAATTATCCTGATTATACTCGCGATTCCCGGCCAGCCTGAATACTATGCTCAGAAGCTCTGTACGCCTGTCAACTTTTGGAAGCGGAAAATGGCTTGACAGATTTTGATCGGGAGTCGTATTAACCTGACAGAAAACCGAAATGGTGATGATCAAACAGGAAATGAATGCAACAGATTTTCTCATTCTTTTTGATGCTAAAATATAAAAAACAAACAACCGCACCCCTTTTTGAAAGCAGGTGCGGCTGTGTGTTAAATGTTTTTCTATAAGTTGTAGATGGCGCCTATCAGAAGCCCGAATGCAGTGGTAGAGTCATCCGACATAATGACGTGAAATTTCATGTTTGCATTAAGCCAGATTTTGCTGGTCAATTCATAGTTACACCCTACAACCGGAGCAAATCCAAAGTAGCTGTTACCATCTGTTTCTCCGCTTGCATGCACTGCAAAACGATAAATTCCGGCATCGGCACCTACATAAGGTCTAATTTTATCGAAGCTGAAACCATATTCAGCCAGGGCCACGAAAGGCATCACGGAAGACTTCATAGTGGTGCCCCAGAATTCGTACGATTTCACATAATATCCCAAGTTTGCTCCAACCTTGATATTTTCGGTCAGGGCATATTTCCCGGTTAAATTAAAACCGAACTGAGCATCAGATCCGTCTTCAAGAAGTTTAAAGAATCCCACATTGGCACCGGCTGAAATCTGGGCATGGGATTGATTGGTAAAGCAGGCAAATACTGCGATAAAAACAAAGGGTAATAAATTTCTTGATTTCATAGTTTTAGTTTTATATTCTCCTGTCGATAAGGTTTTTAGGTCAACCTCCGTTTTTTTGAGTGGGTTCTGGCCTCCACTTTTTTGTTGTCACTCCGGGGGGTCAGCCCTACTATATTAACCATTTCTGATTTATGGGTTCATCCACTCAAATATATAAAAATAACAGATACCGGATATCCATTCTGAATCAATAACTTTCGCTCTGATTTGGCTTCCGTTTCAAGCCAGCGCTTCCCTTTCACGGTCTGCCCCCGAAGTGTCCCTTCCACCTTGCCCAGGCCCTCATAGTGATATAATCCCAGTCCGGCAATTTCCTGATTGTTCCTCAGCATGGTGATTATCAGATCCCCGGGTTAATCTGCCGAGTCAGGATAATCTGATATTTGGTGATATACTTCTGCCCGGTGATTTCACTGGTCCGCTCCGAACCCGGGACGGCCTCAATCTGAATCTCCTCCCGTGGCCCAGGTATGACCTGACAAAATCGCTCCGTTTATGCTCCTGGTGCCGTCACTGCTAAAGAGCCTGACGATGGGGATTTCTCCTGATGGGCTTCTCACACTCAAAATATTGGTGGAACTGTTTATCTCAGGCAGCTGTATCGCTATGCAGTGCCAGGCTGTCAACGAGCTGCACATCGCTCTTGATTGTTGTCGTCGTTCTTGGCACAACTTCCGGTTAAGAAAAGAGGAAGGCTAAGGTTAAGGCAATAAAGACTGAATGTCCTGCTTTTATTAAATTAAGAATGGGTAGCTTCTTTTCGGTTCCCATTCACTGAGTGTAATTATCCAAAATCACAAATTTAAGCCGGATGATTGGTTAATCTGCTAATACAGGCTCAATTATTATGCCATAATCAGCCGCGTCACTCGTCACTCGTCACTTCTACCACAAACTGCGGCTTCTTCAACTCTTCGGGCATATTTCTGAAATCATAAGTTTTAAATTGCACGGAGGTTGCAGCAACTCCTTTGGCAACAAAATAATCTCTCAGCAAGCGTTCACGGGTTTTCAGCAAT
>JAQWAJ010000316.1 GCA_028707745.1 Bacteroidales bacterium
CGGTTCAATCTCAGGAAGCAAAAAAATTTCCATTTGATCCATACGTCATTCTCAAATCATGGGATTATGATCACCTGATCAAGACCATGGGTGAAGGTGAAGAGATCACGGCGACAAGCAATGGGCAGATCTATCTTGCCGGATTGAGGTATCCTACCGAATTATTGGGCATGAAAGGGAAAATGGAATTCACCTTCAGGAATGACAGCATTGCTTTTTTCCTGTTCAGAACTGAACGCACGAAAAAACCTATGCCGTCAGAGCTGATCGAACGGGTAAAAATGGATACGGTCGCCAGGCGCACCTATAGTCCGGAAAATGCGAGACTTGATTCCCTGCACCGCGATTCGATTGTTCAGGCATTGAAACAGTATAATACAGGAATTGCCATACGGGATTCATTGCGACGGGATTCTGTTGTTCAGGCGATCTCTGAAATACTTGGGGTTCCGATCAGCATCGGACGTACGGGGGTCACCGAAAAGAAGGCCAAATATTCTGCACTATGGATCAATTACGGTTTTTCGTGTTTTTACAAAGATTATGTCAACTACAGCGAGATCGTTTTTAGCTTTTCTACGGTTCCCACCTGGGTTGTCAACGAATTTGGAGTCCCGGCCGGTACTGAAATTCTCCATAAAACCAGAATAAATACTAAAAAATTCAGCTGGACTGCAAGCATGCTTGCCTTCCCGCTTGGAGCTACAGCAATGACGTACTCGGATGTTTATTTTTTGCTGGAGTTTTCGGATGGTCCAAAATTTCTGGAAGGTTTGCCGCAGCATGACCTAAATTATAGGGCGGACTTTACATTTGATGACTATAACGGAGATGCCATCCCGGAAGTCTGGGTTACCGTACCGGCCGATTTACAGGCCCATCAGGTAAGGCACTATTTATATTCATTGCAAATGAAGGAGCCAAACCAGGTTTTTAATTCTGATGAGCAAATGCCCATCGCAATCAGCGTACAGAACAATTCCAGCATCAAAGTCACTTTCCCTGATGGCACCGAAAGTAATGCGAAATCAGCCGAGCCCCTGGAGATCACGAATCAAACCGTGCCGGTTATTCCTGATGGATTCCTGTACCTGCGTCCTTCAAAACGGAACAATGATGGAAGTGTTAATTTCTTCGGGGGGATCGAAATCAGGACATCAGAACAGTCACCCAGCCTGGGTATTTTGGACATTCAGTATAAGCACACTACCGGCGGATGGGCACCAGATCAGATCAAACTACTTAAAAATCAGTAGCTTTGAACCCACTTCAGATAATCACAAAGTATTATCAACCCGGGAGCCAATCCTATCAAATCCTTTTAATTCACAGCCAGGCAGTTGCTCACCTGGCGGTTGAAAGAGCCAGGCGATTGGATTTCCCGGATCAGGAAACCGAGTTTATCCGGGAAGCCGCCCTGCTGCATGATATCGGGATCATGTTCACTTCAGCTCCCGACATTGGTTGTTTTGGAGATTTGCCCTATATCTGCCATGGATTTAAGGGGCACGACCTTTTGCTATCTGAAGGGTTCCCGGAGCATGCACTGGTTTGCGAACGGCATACCGGAACGGGTTTGACCCTGAAGGACATTGAACAGCTTAACGGGATTCTGCCCTATCGTTCCATGGAACCTGTTACAAGAGCAGAGCAGTTAATCGCTTATTGCGACAAGTTTTTCTCCAAAGACCCTGACCGGCTCGAGCGAAAACTATCAACAGGAGAAATTGTAAAAAGTCTGGGAAGATTTGGTGAGGATAAAGTTGAAATTTTCAAATCATGGCATCACCAGTTCAACCCATAACACAGATCCGGTTTTTCGTTCAGTCCATCATCTTCTGACGAGCCATTTTTTGCTCCCCGTCAATCAGTCCGATTGGTTTTAGCCTGAACCGATATTGATAGCTTTTCCCCTCAAACCGATACTCAGGATGCGTTTGAGCACCCCACGAATTGTCTCCGCCAACACCCATCTGACCCAGGTCGATATAGAGGCTGACCAGATCCTGCGGTATAATGTCGGTGGTATGGGTATTGTATTGTGCCGGGTTCTTCAGGCTTTCGTCGCTGTTTTTCTCCTGACTGGTAAAATCTTCCCGCTTATTGTGGTGAGCACTGAAACAAATCAGGGGTTCACCAACTATTAAAAGCCCCTGTCCTGTCAAGTTCGACAGGCTCACCCATCTGACATCAGTGCGGTAACCATTCTCCTGGGGGCGAATATAGGGTGTATAAAGTTCAGCGACTTTATTCTTGTATAAACCTATTAATGAAGCCGTTTTCCGATCCCAATAATTTTCTCCGGGGCCTCGCCCAAACCATTTCACTTTATCAAATTCCTTTTTCAGGATCAGGTTAAGTCCGATTCGGGGTATTTCAGGTAACCCTTCACGCTTTTTCTCGAACTGGTATTCCACCATGATATCACCGGTTCCATAAACTTTGTAGCGCATATTAACAGTAGCGAACAATCCGGTTGATTCAGACAGGGTAAAACCATATTCAGCAATAGCTAAACGGGGATTCGGTTGTGCAAATCCGGCGCTTACCAGTTTCGCGTTTTTTCCTGCATCTTTCCAGATAGCGCAACGCTTTGGCAATCCGTTTCCAAAATCATTATCAGTAGGAGCTCTCCAGAAATCAGGTACCATGGGTTCCCTGAGCAGTTCCGTGCCTTTGAACTTGAGTGAAATCATCTGGCCACGCACCTCATCGAAAGTAACAGAGAAATCCGTACCCCCAATGGTTATTTGTCCGTTGGATTCTGTTCTGGTCAGATTACCGTATTCGCTATTGACAGCAGGCAGCCGATCAGCATAGACCGGTAGTTCAAATTGTTCAGTAGCATACACATGACCGGCAGGTAAAATCGTCCACGCCAGTGGTTTTACAACGGAAAGAGTCAGAAAACATTCGCTACCGGGCTGCAGAGCGGGCAATTTATAGGGAAGCTTGATCTCGGCAGATTCGCCGGGAAAGATATTCGGGCAGTCCATTATCCCTTCGCCGGTCTTATTTCCATCCTGTGAGATATTCCACCGAATCTGAAACGAAGAAAGATTGGTAAATCCATAGCCATTGGTCAGTTTGATCTTTCCGGCCTTCAAATCCACCGATGTCATTTTCACATATTGATAGACCTTCTTGACTTCATCTAATGCCGGGTGAGGAGTTCTATCGGGGTTAACCAATCCGTTGATACAAAAATTGCCGGATGTCGGAGTTCCGGGAGGACCGTAATCACCTCCATAGGCCCAATATTTCTGGCCTTTATCATTAGTTTTGGTCAACCCCTGATCGACCCAATCCCAGATGAATCCACCCTGTAAAATGGAGTGTGATTCGATGGCATTCCAATAATCCTGGAGGTTACCTGTTGAATTTCCCATTGAATGGGCATATTCGCACAAGATCAGAGGACGGTCACTTT
>JAQWAJ010000317.1 GCA_028707745.1 Bacteroidales bacterium
CGGTTTTGGGGCGACTGTGGCGGAGCATTGGTCGTGGCAACAAACTTTCCATTGGTTTGGACTCATCGGAATGATATATAGCCTGGTGCTGGTACTTTTCCTGAAAGAGAAACGCGATGAACCACAAGATGTTGACAGGCAACTTGTTGGTGGATTGTTTTCCATGAAAAAAAGTTTAGGTATGTTGCTGGGTACCATGAGTTTCTGGGTGATCCTGTTTTATTTTGCAGCACCCAGCTTCCCTGGATGGGCGGTCAAGAACTGGATGCCAACTTTATTGTCAAACAGCCTGGGGCTCGACATGTCGTTAGCCGGTCCGATCACTACGATGACTATTGCGGGATCTTCGCTGATCGGTGTGATCATCGGCGGAATCCTATCTGACAGATGGGTTCAGAGGGACCTCCGGGGACGCATCTATACCAGTGTTATTGGATTAAGCATGATATTGCCTGCGCTGGTATTGCTAGGATTTGGGCATGGTTTCGTAAGTGTACTGGGAGGGGCCATCCTGTTTGGTATTGGATTCGGGATGTTTGATACGAACAACATGCCTATTCTGTGCCAGTTTTTTCCATCAAGGCAGCGTGCATCCGGATATGGGCTGATGAATATGGCCGGGATTTTATCCGGCGCACTGATAACCAGTATTCTCGGAAAATCAACAGATGCAGGTCACCTGGGGCGCGACATGGCGTTGCTGGCTATCCCGGTAGCTCTGGCGATCCTTATCCAGTTAAGATTTCTAAAGCCGGTGAGTGCAGATATGGTGTGATTCACTTAGCGGCTGGCAAATTGTTCCAATCCGGCGGATCAACGCTCAACAGATGTTTCACGAAGAAGTCCATGCGCTTGCGGTCGCCGATTGGCCCACCGGTCGAGTGATCCATACCGGGAACAACCAGCAGGTCGAAATCTTTATTTGCTTTGATCAAAGCATCCACCACCTGCATAGTAGAAGCGGGATCCACATTGTGATCCATTTCACCCACTATCAATAGTAGCTTTCCTTTAAGTTTATTGGCATTGACTACGTTGGAGCTGGCTTCATACCATTCGCCGATGGGGTAGCCCATCCATTGCTCGTTCCACCAGATCTTGTCCATCCGGTTATCCTGGCATCCGCAGGAGGATACGGCGACTTTATAAAACTCTGGATGAAAAAGAACGGCCCCGGTGGAATTCTGTCCACCAGCGGAGGTTCCGTAAATACCTACCCGGGAGATATCCATGGCAGGGTCTTTTTTTGCTGCAGCCTGCATCCAGAGTATCCTGTCGGGGAACCCGGCATCGGCCAGGTTCCGCCAGCAAACATCATGAAATGCTTTTGAACGGTTGGCCGTGCCCATTCCATCGATCTGAACCACGATAAATCCGAGCTCCGCATAGGATTGCATACCTGTTTGCGCCGAGAAGGTCTTGGGCACGAATGAGCCCTGCGGACCGGCATAGATGTTTTCGATAACCGGGTATTTTTTGTTGGGATCGTAATTGAACGGGCGGATGATGACACCCCATATATCGGTTTTCCCGTCACGGCCCTTGGCCGTGAAAACCTCCGGTGCTTTCCATCCGGTGGCCAATAGTTTAGTGATGTCGGCCTTTTCAATTTCCATGATGACAGATCCATCAGAGGATTTACGCAATACACTTACCGATGGAAGATCGACTCTCGACCAGGTATCGACCAGAAAAGTTTTATCGGGTGAAAAACTGACCGAGTGGTTTCCGTCTCCGTCGGTTAGCCGAACCAGTCCGGTACCGTCAAAATTTATCCGGTAAACCTGAATGAAGTACGGATCCTGTCCGGATTCTTTGCCACTGGCTTCAAAGGTGATCTGCTGTTTTTCCTCGTCAACCGAGAGTACACTGCGGACCATCCATTCGCCTTTGGTGATCTGGTTAATCACTTTTCCTGTTTTAGTATCGAACCGGTAAAGATGATTCCACCCGTCACGCTCCGAACTCCAAATAATCTCGGCGCCGTCTTTCAGGTCATAACGGTAACGGTACCCGCTGTAATTGATGAAAGTCGGACTGGTCTCTTCAATCAGAGTGCGCACCGATCCATTGGTTCCGTCAACCCCCAGAATGCGGTACACCTGATGTCCCCGCTGGTTATACTCAAAAGTAAGCATCCGGCTGTCTTTGGTCCATTCAAACCGGTCAATATCATATTGTTGCGAAAACAGCTCGTCGGTGGTGATGAACTGTTTTTTCTCTTCGCGCAAGAATAGTACAGGTACCTGATAGGGCAGTTCGTCGCCGGGTTTTGCATATTCAACTTCCGAATGTTTGGGCTGTACCTGGTCGGCCGGTGAAGATTCAATGTAATGAACCATCCGTTTCCAGGCCGGTCTGAACTTCACGGCAACCAGCTTTTTCGAATCGGGTGACCAATAGAGATGATAGGATGAATAATAGAATCCGGGAACGCCGTCCTTACTGTACTGAACAGCCGGACCCCCTTTGTGCGGTTTGATCCAGACATTGAAATCCTTGATGAAGGCATCCCAAAGGCTGTCAGGAGACACTTCCGGCTTATTATCCAGTTCATCGCGGCGCTCACTCCAGTTGCGGGGTGGCCAGGGTCCGCGCCGGTCCATCGAAACGGCCTTTCCTTTAGTCAGGCTCTTTTTTTTCAGATCAACGATCCATTCAAACCCCTCATTGTTAAAAGTTGCGGTTTTCAAGTCGTCGCTGAATTTTAACGCCCTGAGATTCAATTCGCCGGATTTAACGGGTTTCCCGGTCTGGGTTGCTAGCTGGGCAGCCAGTTTTTCAGCATCAAAAGCCGCACTTTTCTTAGCAGTTGCTGCATTGACCAGATAATACTCAGTGCCTTTCTCTGTTAAAGTTGAGTACCAGAAAGTGCTTGTTTTTCCGATCCACTCCGGCTTGACTCCGCTATGCAGAATTTTGTCAGATACCAGTTTGCCGAGATTCTTTGCCTTGTCATAATCAGTCAACGTTCCCTGTGCGTTGATGTCTGTTAACGCGTTGAACATCAATGTGCTCATCAGAATCAGGCTGGCGAATTTTCGAATTTTCATGGTGTGATGCGTTGATTTCTTTGGCAAGATAAATTTTTGAATGCACTAAAAAGTAATCATTCAGCAGGTGCATGAAAATTTTACCAATGACACAATGTGATTAAAAATAGAAATCTTCCCTGCGATCATTAAACAGATCGTTGTTTGGATTCAGAGACTTACTGTCGGCCAGGTGATTGTCGATATTTACGGTACCAACGAAGGCGCTTTCAGCCGGTGCTGATGAGAGTATTTCACCGAAAACACCTGCTATCTGGCTCCGTCCGGTGAACACAAAATCATCGTCTCCTCTGGTTTCCTGCCCGATCCGGTTGGCTGTTACCGCAAATACCCGATTTTCCAAACATCTGGTAATCATTGAATTCTGACAGTATG
>JAQWAJ010000318.1 GCA_028707745.1 Bacteroidales bacterium
CGGGCCATCAGTCTTTGCGAAAAACAGATTTTTGCAGGAGTAGCCAATCAGTCGGTTGTCACCGTGTTTTGCAGTGATCATAACGAAGGATGCCGGATTAAACCGCTCAAAAACAGCCAGATTCCCCTGACGGGTAATCCGATCGAAATGAAAGTCGATCTCAGTTGCAGCTGCAGAGTTCTTCTCCAGCCAGATCTTTCGGGCAACCATTTCCAATGAGTTCGTTTGAGCAATCAAGGAAAAACACCCAAAAAAAACCAAGCTTAATAACAGAAATCCATATTTAGGTATCGGTTTCATTCCAACGTAAGACGATGAAAAACGATAAGTATTACAGCGCGCGTCGGACAAGTTTGTAACCGGTTATAACGGGTTCATAAAAGGGCAGAGTGAAAATTTATTTTCGGAATCAATCCAGATCCGCATCCATCAGATTTACTTCTGTTATACATTTACTGCATAATTTTGGAAATAATGTCTGTATTAAAAGTTGCGGTCATAGGATTGGGGCAGTTTGGAAGAGCAATTGCCACAGCATTAACACAATGTGGTGCTGAGGTATTAGCCATTGACTCTCGTGAAGAGGTTGTTGACAATATGTCTGACCGGGTTACATCAGCTGTTGCCTTGGATGCTACAGACAAAAAAGCGCTTATGTCGGTAAATATAGCTGATATGGATGCAGTGGTGGTGGCCATCGGCCAGGATATGGAACAGCTTCTGCTTACAACTGTTCTGGTTCTGGAGCTGGGGTGCAAACATGTTATTGCCAGGGCTACCGGAAACAGGGTTAAACTGATACTTGAAAAGATCGGCGTTCATGAAGTGCTAAGCCCGGAGGTTGAAGTCGGACAGATCGTTGCCGAGCGCCTGACCAATCCTAACCTGATCTCCTATCTTCAGTTGCCGGATAATTACAGGATCGCAGAGATTGTTACTCCCAGGCAGATCATCGGCCGAACTCTCGGAAATGTCAATCTGCGTGAAAGATATCGGCTCTCTCTGGTTACCATTAAATCGAAAAAAGCAGGTGAAAGCCATATCGAAGGAGTTGTTGATTATGAATTCAAAATCGAAAGCTGTCATACCCTTGTCCTATTTGGCCAAAACAAGGACCTTGAACGTTTTGTAGCCATTAATCAATGAGTTTTTCAATGCGATCCAGGGAAGGTATCCAAAGGATACGTGAATTGATCAATCTCAGGCTTTTCTATAGTAAAAGCTTCATGATGCATGTCCTGACCTGGGGCACGTTTCTCATTTCCCTTTTCTCGTTGCTGGCCATTGTCTACTATTACGGCTACCCGCAAACACCGGAAACCCTTAAAACGGTTAATATCATCATCCGTGCCAGCATCTGGTTTTATATTCTCAAATACCTGATTCGGATCTTTTATGATTTTAACCCGATACAATTTATCCGGGACAATCGGATGGACACATTGGTATTTGCCTTCATGTTGTTTCAGGAGATTTTCTCCTTTTTCTTTAGCAGCCATCCATTGAACGGTTTTCTGAGACACATTATCAATATCTCGATCGGTGATCTGTCGGTTTTGGTGGTTCAACTCTATTTTTTCATTATCGTTGGGATTGAGTTGGGAAAAGCGGGCGTTAAAATATCTAAATGGAAAATCTCTCCTGCCAGGCTTCTGGCCCTGTCATTTATGGGATTAATCGGCTTCGGAACCGTGATGCTGATGCTTCCCGAAATGACCACCCACGGGATCTCCTTTATCGACTCGCTGTTCACTTCAACAACGGCAGTCTGCGTAACCGGACTGACCACCGTTGACACAGCTCTGGCCTTTACCCATAAAGGGCACTGGATAATCATGATCCTCATTCAGTTGGGCGGTATTAACATCCTGGCATTTGCCGCATTCTTTGCCATCTTTTACCGCGACTCATCCAGCATAAAATACCAATCTCTGATCAAAGACCTTCTGGATACCGATGAGATGTCAAAATCGCGTTCCATCTTACGGAGCATCATTGTCTTTTCTTTTGTCATCGAGCTGATTGGAACCATTCTGGTTTATTTATCCTGGGGGCCCCATGCGGAATTCCGGCCAGGTGAAAACCGCCTTTTCTACTCCATGTTCCACAGTATTTCAGCATTTAACAATGCCGGTCTCAGCTTGTACACCAATAATCTGTTCGATAATGGGATCAGATTGTCCTGGGGCCTTCAGATAGTGATTGCTTCATTGGTCTTTCTGGGAGGCATTGGATTCCCGGTTCTTCAGGACTTCTGGAACCTTCGGAAAAAAACCCTGAATCCGTTCCGTTTTCATAAGCACCTTCAGATCAGTTCACGCATTGCCATCAGGGTCTCCGTTTTCCTGATTCTGGGGGGAGCTCTTGCCTTCTTCCTGCTCTACCCTGTTTATCCGGATGATGTCAGTACCGGGGGAAGAGTGGTCCAATCGCTTTTCCATTCGGTCATCGCCCGAACGGCAGGATTTAATTCCGTGGATATGGGAAAGTTCAGCGAGCCGCTGATATTTGTCTTTACTTTCCTGATGTTGATCGGAGCTTCACCGGGATCCACCGGCGGTGGTATTAAAACAACCACTTTAGCAGTGATCCTGAAGTCAACATTGACGGCTACCCGAGGTAAAAAACACATTAACTTCATGCGTCATACCTTGAAACCGACATTGGTTCAGCGGGCAATTTCCGTTGCAGTGCTTTATTTCGGATGGATGCTGATTGGTGTCATCTGCCTGTCGATTGCCGAACCGCAGATTCCTGTTATGCATCTTGTTTTCGAGGAAGTATCAGCCCTTTCAACCGTAGGATTAAGTGTCGGTATCACTTCTTCGCTGGGCGTTTTTGCTAAATCGATACTGGTCATCTCGATGTTCGTCGGGCGTATCGGAACCCTGACCATAATTGTAGCGCTGATCCGCAAAACAACTTCAGTGCAGTATACCTATTCGCACGCTAATATTTTGATTGGATAAACCTACGTCAGGTTGCGGGGTCACTCCATGACTTTCAACCGGTAACCCACTCCCGGCTCTGTAACCAGCATTTCCGGAACAGCCGGATTTTTTTCAATCTTCTTTCTCAGCTGGGCAACATGTACCCGCAGGATCTGAGCATTTTCGGCATAGGCATTGCCCCAGATTTCGCGGATGATATAATTATGGGTCAGAACTTTGCCTGAGTTCCTGATAAACAGGGCCAGTATGGAGTATTCCAATACCGTGAGTTTGATCTCTGATCCCGCAAGTTTAACCTGCCGCAAGCTCAGGTTCACCTCGAAATCTCCGTTGATGAAAACCGGCGATTCATCAATTTTATAGGAATGCCTGATCGCTACACGAATACGTGCAAGCAGTTCTGCGGTATTAAATGGTTTGGTGACATAGTCATCAGCACCCAGATCCAAAGCGCTGACTTTTACCGGCTCGG
>JAQWAJ010000319.1 GCA_028707745.1 Bacteroidales bacterium
TTTTGTTCCGGTTAAAACACAAACGATCGGCGATCATCAGATGCATGCTGAAACCGTAATCATTGAAAAATCGGTAATCTTCGATTTACTGAATACTTCACCAGATAAACTCACGGTAGTTGGAACTACCAGTTTGCGTTCTCTGGAGAGCCTTTTCTGGCTCGGTCAGAAAATTTCGATGGAGCCTGACACAAATGTCAATAATTTATGTGTCAATCAATGGGACCCTTATAGCTATGATCAGGTCATTCAAATTAAAGAGTCGCTGAGTGCAATACTCAACTATATTGAACAAAACCAGTTGGAAGAGATCCGGTTTTTCACCCGGTTGATCATTGTCCCGGGTTATCAGTTTAAGCTGGTTAACAGACTGATTACTAATTTTCATCAGCCTTCCAGCACCCTGCTACTTCTCGTATCGGCATTAATCGGAGACTCATGGCGCCAGGTTTATGACTATGCACTGGACAATGATTTCAGATTTCTAAGTTACGGCGACAGTTCACTACTTGAAATGCACCCCAATCAACATGGCTGATCAAAACTCCTATTACCCTGATCGATATACTATCTCAGAATGGCTGCCTATCTCTCTCAAAGAAGTAAAAGACCGTGGCTGGGAACAACTTGATATCATTCTCATTACCGGAGATGCTTATATTGACCATCCCTCGTTCGGTATTCCTGTCATTGGCCGTATACTGGAAAAGGAAGGATATAAAGTAGCTATACTTCCACAGCCCAATTGGAGAGATGACCTTCGTGATTTCAAGAAGTTGGGTAAGCCCAGGCTGTTTTTCGGGATTGCATCAGGGAATATGGATTCGATGGTCAATCATTACACCGCAAACCGGCGGCTTCGTTCAAATGACGCTTATTCGGTTGGCAATCAGGCGGGTTTCAGGCCAGACCGTGCTGTTGCTGTATATGCAGAAATCCTCCGGAATCTTTATCCAGACTCAATCATTGTCGCCGGAGGCATTGAAGCATCTTTGCGCAGGCTGGCTCATTACGACTATTGGGATGACAAGGTTATGCCAGGCATATTAGATCAAAGCGGGATCGATTACCTGGTTTATGGTAACGGGGAAAAACCGATCCTCGAACTGGCCGGAAAGATCAATCGGGGTGCCTCAGTTCAGGAACTCCGGCAAATACCGCAAGTTGCCTATTCCATTCCTGCGGAGGAGACTCTGGAGGAATGGCCAGGCAGGCCAACTGTTGAGCTTAGCCCTTTTGAGGTATCAAGTGCTGATAAAGTAAGCTTCGCTAAAGACTTCAGGGTAATAGAGGAAGAGTCAAACACACTGTCGTCTGCCAGGATTACTCAGGTTCACGGGAATAGCAGGATTGTTGTCAATCCGCCGTTTGATCCTTCAACGATGAGTGAACTCGACTCCTATCACGCTCTCCCCTTTACCAGGCTTCCGCATCCAAGGTATTGGAAGAAACCGTTGATTCCGGCTTTTGAGATGATTCGCTTTTCGGTCAATATCCACAGGGGTTGTTTCGGAGGTTGCGCTTTCTGCACCATTTCAGCACATCAGGGTAAGCATGTTTCGAGCCGCAGTATACAGTCGGTTGCTTCTGAGGTCTAACAAATTTCGCAAATGCCGGGCTTTAAAGGCTATTTGTCAGACATTGGAGGACCATCAGCCAACATGTATGGCATGGAACCGATTAACCAGTCGGTATGTCTGAAATGCAGGAAACCCAGTTGTATTGATCCGGTTATCTGTAAAAATCTGAATGTTAGCCACAAAAGAGTGCTCAACCTCTATCGGAAAGTCAGGGAAATGCCCGGCATCAAGAAAGCTTTCATTGGCAGTGGGGTGAGATATGACCTTTTTCTTAATGACCGCCGCAAAGAGGATCAATCGTTAAGAGACTATCCGGGCGAACTCATCCGGTTTCATGTTTCAGGCAGGTTAAAGGTGGCGCCCGAACACACCCGTGAGCATGTTCTGAAAATGATCAGGAAACCAGGCTTTGAAAAATTCAGAGAACTGAAAAGGATCTTTGACCAGGTAAACACGGAAAACCATCTGAAGCAGGAACTGATTCCCTATTTCATGTCAAGCCTTCCGGGATGTACCCTTGAAGAAATGGCTGAATTATCAGCCGAAATCAAGCCCCTGAACCTGCATACGGAGCAAGTGCAGGATCTGACGCCAACCCCGTTAACACTGGCCTCCACTATGTTTTACACCGGATTGGATCCTTATACGCTCAAACCGGTCTATGTGGCAACCAAGCCCGAGGACAAACTGTTGCAGCGAAGTTTTTTCTTTGCGTCAAATCCTGAGGAAAAGCAAAAAATAACCGGTGCATTAAGAAAAATCGGGAGAGATGACCTTATCCCTAAAATATTCGGCAGTCATACGTTAAAACATGTTAAAGGGAAATCTGCGGGTCATCATAAACGATAAATTCGTCCCATCAAAAAGCAACTCATGAAAACAATCATTGCATCGACTGTTACCCTTCTGTTAGTAACAATCATGTGGATACCATCAGGTCTCTGCCAGAATGATGTCAGGTTAAAAGCCCTAAAAATTCATCAGGCGGTTTACACGGTCGATTCGCACAATGACACTCCGATGGGATTTGGTGAATCGGGTTTTGATCCATCAATACGGCATGACTTTAAAGACGACGAGAGTTGCGTGGATTTTCCGAGAATGAAAGAAGGAGGTTTGGATGGCGCTTTTTTCGCTGTTTTTACCGGGCAAGGACCCTTGACAGATGAAGGAAGGGAAAGTGCCTATCTACGGGCTAAAAAGACCTTTGGATATATACGTAAAACCGTTGAACTTCACCCCGAAATGGCCGGAATTGCCCTCACCCCGAAAGATGGTTACAAACTCGAAAAACAAGGTAAAATATCCATGTTTATCGGCCTTGAGAACGGATATCCTATTGGTCAGGATATCAGCCGCGTGGGTGAGTTTTACAATCTTGGCGCCCGGTATATCACGTTATGCCATACCAGAAATAATGACATCTGCGATTCATCGACCGACCGGAAAGGGGCTTTACACAACGGGCTCAGCGATTTTGGCAAACAGGTTGTGCCGGAGATGAACAAGCTGGGTATCATGATTGATGTATCGCACATGTCTGACAAATCATTTTATGATGTCATTGAATTAAGCAAGACCCCGGTGATTGCCTCACACAGCTGCGCCAGGGCATTGTGTAACAACCCCCGGAACCTGGGCGACGAGATGCTGACAGCTCTGGCAAAGAACGGTGGTGTGATTCAGATGTGTATCCTTTCAGGCTATGTAAAAGAACAGGAACCTAATCCGGCGAGAGACTCTGCATTCAGCCTCGTACAGAAGAAATATGGAGACTGGTCAAAATTATCGCCTGAAACCCAGAAACTTGCCAGAGCCGATTATAGTGAAATCATGAAAAA
>JAQWAJ010000320.1 GCA_028707745.1 Bacteroidales bacterium
GCAGAAAAAAATGTTCAGCAGCCGCAAAAAAGATGACATCGTGATCATTAAAGATATCAAAGCCCTTGGGCCCGATGGGATAACCCGTGACCTTAGCTCCATCACCTTTACGATACAATAGAAAATGGTATTATGAAAAATTCAGGCAAAGCAATCATAGCCCTTCTGGTATTGGCAACATCCCTGCCCCTCTCTGCGCAGGTGAAAGATACCACCAAAACCACAGATCCATCCACCTGGTCAGGTTTGGACCTGGTGTACAAGAAAGAGCACATCTTCAACAAGAAACCGATTGCCTATCCGTCAGTCAGGGAAGCCGATATCATGTGGTCAAAAGTGGTATGGCGCATGATCGACCTTCGGGAGAAAATGAACCAACCGCTCTATTTTCCAACTGTGGGAACCGGCGACCGCGTAAGTCTGGTGAACCTGCTGCTACAGTCTATCAAAGACGGTGGACTTCAGGCCTATGCCGATCCGTTGGATGGTCAGAATGAATTTAAAGAACCGATCTCCTACGATCAGGTACTGAAAAGCTTTAATATTCAGGACAAAATGATTGGCGTACTGAACGTGGCCACGGGTTTAACCGACTCTACCCTGATTCAAGGCACCCTTTCCACTGAAGAAGTACAGCAGATACTGGTGAAAGAGATGTGGTTCTTCGATCGGAAACGTTCAGTGCTGGATGTCCGGATCATCGGATTATGCCCTGTGCGTGTTTATTATGAAAATGAAGACGCCAATAAGGAACACATTCAGAAAACTAAACTTTTCTGGGTGAAATATCCTGAAGCGCGTCCGTTCCTGGCTCAGAAGGAAGTTTTTAACGGTAACAATGATTCAGAACTGCGGAGCTTCGACGAAATATTTTACAAACGGTACTTCACCGGATTCATCGTACAGGAAAGCAACGTGTATAACAACAGGATGATCGATTCTTATGCCCTTGGCGTTGAATCCTTACAGGAAGCCGAGCGCATTGAGAACATGATCTTCCAGTTCGAGCACGATTTGTGGGAGTTCTAGAAATCAGATAAACTTCTCACCTCCGCGCGATTTCACTTCATCAACGATCTGCCGGATCTGCTGCTCGTCCTGCTTGCGGCAGATCATGAGAACATCGTCAGTGTCCACGATAATGTAATCATCGAGGCCCTGAACCACCGTTAATTTGTTTTTGGAGGTATGAATGACATTGCGGTTTGAGCCGAAAGTGATTGCCTGCCCGCTTCCGAGCCCGTTTTCCGATTCATCATGGGGAAGGTGGTCATAGAGACTTCCCCAGGTTCCCAGGTCCGACCAACCGAAATCGGAACAGAGAACAAATACGTTATCTGCCTTTTCCATGATCCCATAGTCGATGGAAATCTTGTTGCAGGCTTCATAAACATGGCTGATAAAGGGAGCCTCTTCTGCGGTACCATACAGCTCTGCCCCATCGCTGAACAGGCTCTGTATATCCGGGAGATACTTTTCAAATGCCCGGGTGATCGAGTCCAGCGTCCAGATAAATATTCCGGAATTCCAGAAAAAGTCGCCGCTCTCCACGAATATCTTTGCTAAATCAAGGTTGGGCTTTTCAGTAAAGGTCTTTACATGCCCGAGACCCTTAATATCATTGATATTGTGTTGCCCGCTCACCTGGATATAACCATAGCCGGTTTCAGGCCTGCTGGGCATGATCCCGAGGGTAAGCAGGGCATCACGACTTTTGACAAAATCAATTCCTTCCCTGACGACACGCGAGAATTCCTCTTCATCCGCAATCAGGTGATCTGAAGGGGCAACAATAACCACTGCATCGGGATTAATCATCGCGATCCGCTGATTGGCATAGGCAATGCAGGGCGCTGTATTTCTCCGGAGCGGTTCCAGCAGAACCTGATCCGGCTTAATATCCGGTATCTGCTCCAGAATCAGCGACCCGTATTCTTCATTGCTGACTATGAAAATATTTTCGATCGGGCAAATTTTTCTGTAGCGTTCGATAGCACGTTGCAAAAGAGTTTGACCGGTTCCCAGGATATCCAGGAACTGCTTTGGTTTTTTGGTACGGCTGTATGGCCAGAACCGGCTACCGATTCCACCGGCCATGATTATGCAAAAACGATTGTTGTCCATGATCCTAAGATACTAATGTTTCTTTGACTTCTGCCATGGGATGCACGGTATAAATCCTGGATGAAAAGGCATCACAGCATTGATACCTCTTCCGGAGCTTCTTTCCCTTAATAAATGTTTTACCACTTCGCAGGGTGAAACACGCCCCTTCGGGTAGGTCAGAAACATGCAGCACATTGCTGTTTTCCTGCGTCTTCCCAAGCAGCCGGTTTAACTGCTCGGAGGTGCCTGACCCAATGAGCGCCCGTTTGAAATAGTGCTGAACCACTTCCGCCGCAATCTCTTTTTCCAGAATCTCCGCTTTAAGTACCTCCGCCAGCAATGCCCTGAATTCATTTCTCCATTCCTGTCCGTGTGGCTTCACCCGTCGGCCATACCGGATCCAATTCCGGTAGTGCGCAATCTCATGCGCCAGAGTTACCAGAAATTCAACCGGGTGTAAGTCGTGATTGATGGTGATATAGGCCTGTTTTCCAGTACGGGGTACCCTGAAATCTCCGTGTTTGCTACGCCGTGTCTTCGCCAGAAAAACCGGAACCGGAGAAGCAATTAACCAGTTATCGACCAGCTCTTCTGATCCTTCCAATAATTTTTCTCTCCAGGTGTCTGTTGGCAATTGTTTGTATTTCATTTTGATATTCAGCCTGTTAACCCGATTCCGACTTCGGTCGTGAGGGCAATATTACGTAATTTATTACTATCTTGGTTGAAATTTTGAGTGGCTATGAATTTTCTGAAATACCCGGCATTTCTTGTACTCCTGATATTGTTCTCCTGCGGAAACAAACAGACGTCACCGGAAACGGGAATCCTCAGTGAAAAGAAAATGGTTGAACTGATCGTGGATACTCACCTGGTTGATGCCATTCTATCCGTGGAGAATTCACGTGGTGAAGAGAAACGTGACCTGGGCCTGTTCTATTACCCGTCGGTACTGGAAAAGCACGGAATCACGAAAGCGCAGATGGACTCCTCGGTATCGTGGTACATGAAAAATCCGGAGGCCTATACCCGGATTTATGAAAAAGTCATTAAAGAGCTGGATAACAGGCAGTCAGCCATCAGTCCGGCCGATACCCTCCAGCAATAAACCGGAATGCGAAAATTTTCAGCCCACAGAATTTATCCGGTAAACCGTCCTTCAATCCCTTATGGTATTATTGAAACCGATGATGACGGTACAATCGTTAATATCCGCGAAACCGGCGGACATCCGGTGGAGGAACCCGGACTGGTATTTTACTCCGGAATCATTATCCCCGGTATGGTCAATGCCCACTGCCATCTC
>JAQWAJ010000321.1 GCA_028707745.1 Bacteroidales bacterium
TAATATTAAGGCCAGGTACGAGGATCATCATCACGTCCTTTACACGGATAAGGCCCTCAAGGCCTGTGTATATCTTACCGAAAGATATATCAGCGACAGGCATCTGCCGGATAAAGCCATCGATGCTCTGGATGAGACCGGCTCACGGGTACATATCTCCAATATTTCAGTACCCGATCGCATTATTAAACTCGAGAGTGAGATTGAGGAAACCAGGAAGATCAAAATCGAGGCAGTGAAAAGTCAGGATTTTGAAAAAGCCGCCCGGCACCGTGATCGTGAAAAACAGCTTATTGTCGAGCTCGAACGGGAGAAAGACCTGTGGGAGAAGCAATTAATGGAAAATCGGCAGACGGTGGATGAATCCGATGTTGAAGAAGTAGTGGCGATGATGACCGGCGTTCCGGTTCAGCGAATCGCTCAGGCTGAGGGTGCCAGATTGATGAATCTACAACAGGAGCTTCAGCAGAAAGTGATCGGACAGGATGATGCTATCCGGAAAATTGTAAAATCCATTCAGCGAAACCGTGCCGGATTGAAAGATCCTAATAAACCTATCGGGAGCTTCGTATTCCTGGGTCCTACAGGCGTTGGAAAAACGCAGCTTGCAAAAGTTCTGGCATCAACACTGTTCGATTCGAATGATGCGTTGATCCGGGTTGACATGAGCGAATACATGGAGAAATTCTCTGTTTCGAGATTAGTGGGAGCTCCTCCCGGATATGTGGGTTATGAAGAAGGCGGACAACTGACAGAAAAGGTCAGACGACGCCCCTACTCTGTTGTTTTATTGGATGAGATAGAGAAAGCCCATCCCGATATTTTCAACATTCTGCTGCAGGTTCTCGACGACGGACAGCTGACCGATAGTTTAGGAAGGCGTGTGGATTTCAAGAATACCATCATCATTATGACTTCCAACATCGGAACCCGTCAGCTCAAGGACTTCGGACAGAGCATGGGTTTCAACATAAGACCCCAGGAAGAGGGTCAGGGCGATTACCAGAAGGATGTTATTCAAAAGGCCTTAAATAAGGCGTTTGCTCCGGAATTTTTAAACCGGATCGACGATGTGGTCATTTTCAATCATCTGACCAAGGACAATCTCCACCAAATCATTGACATTGAGTTACAAGGGTTATTCGATCGTTTAAAGAGGTTAGGTATGCAATGCAAGATCTCGACGGCTGCCAAGGATTTCCTGGCAGAGAAGGGATATGATGAGAAATTCGGCGCCCGTCCGCTCAAACGATCCATCCAGAAATACCTTGAAGATCCATTGGCAGAGAAGATTATCGATTCACAAACCCGTGAAGGTGACATTTTTACCATAGGATATGACAAGAAAAAGGATGAGATAACAATCAAAAATACTCATTTGTCAAAATAAGCTACTTTTTTTTGGTAAGCGGGTCAGATCATTCCAAGATTGAACAAATTGGTATGCTATTTGTATGTTTACTTTGTAACAAGTCTTGGGGACAAGATTGTTAATCAGACAACCCCAATTGTCTGAAGTTTTTTTCATAGGTTTAGTTTTAGGTTTAGGTTTCAGCAAGGCCCTCTCCCAAAGAGGGTCTTGCCATTTTAGGCAATTCATCAAAATTGTTTTGGAAATTTGGAAGCAAAGCTCTACTTTTGTAGCACGTTTGATTAAATGATGGTTCAGTAGCTCAGTTGGTAGAGCTCGTCCCTCTTAAGGATGAGGTCCAGGGTTCGAGTCCCTGCTGAATCACGAAATCAAACAGCCCTCTGTAACAATCAATTACACGAGGGCTTTTTTTTGGCAAAATGGTGGCGAAAATGATTTGGAAGTTTGGATTGAAAACTCTATCTTTGCCGCACGTTTTTTTTAAGTATTGATTCAGTAGCTCAGCTGGTAGAGCACATCCCTTTTAAGGATGGGGTCCTGGGTTCGAGCCCCAGCTGGATCACAAGAGAAGCCGGATGATAGTCCGGCTTTTTTTATTTAATCACCTGCATCGTAATAATCACCGGGTTACTATCGTCAGTCACCTGTTTATCGAGCTGTTCCAGACGGGTGCGAATTTCCGGATCCAGATCCTCTTTCAGCAGGGTTTTCCTGATCGATTCTTTTAGTTCCACTGCAATAAAACTGAGGAAGGGCTCACCTTGCTCGGTCCATTGAACCGGCAGCTGTGATGCTGATTCAGGCAGTATTCCCAGGAAATCGTCTGTAAACCGGACGTTTCGTCCTTCGCCGGATTTTTTATCTATCGTCAGAAAGAATCTGTTCATGTTAAAACTGCCACTCCAACTGCTGCCGAACTGATACAAGTCGGCCTTGGCGATGATCCATTTTTCAATGAACCACCTGGCATCCGTTTCTTTTACTACCTTATACAGGTGGGTGCCAACCACCCGGGAGGGGTCGACAATCTCGTTGTATCGTGGTCCTTTGGGGCCTGGATTGAAAATAGCAATGGGATCCAGCCGATCCAAAGAAATCCTGTAGAGGGTGTCATCCCCTGGGGTGTAAATCTGCCAGTGACCTTTATGTTTATAGAGAGAGGTTCTCCAGCCGTTTGGCGAATAACCGGTCTGATTAGAAGGTGGATAAACGATGCGAGGCCAGACTTTAATTTCTTTCCCTTCCGCAGTATACTGGATCAGCCGGATTGAATCCCTCCGATACTGGGTTGTCCCTGCTATTGACCCCGGAGTCATCCATAAAGTGTCGTTAAATCGCTTGATTCCCTGCGTCAGTTCAACTGGAACATTTATCGTCCTCAAAAAACTGCCGTTTTTATCGAACAGTTGATTCTCATCCCCCATGCCAGAGAAAGAGACCAGTATCTCCTCCTTGTCGGGGAACCAGCACATCTCTTCTACACAATAGCCTACGTGCTCACCAGGCCCCTTGCCTCCTCTACCAATTTCCCTGATAAATTTCCCATTAAGGTCAAACTCCAATACACGGCATGGCCCCATTCCAACCTGAGTCCAGGTTAAGATCGAGTGACCGGTCAGGCAGAGTCCTGAGGGATAAGAGATCAGGCACTCTTTACTGGTTTCCAGCGGGATGATCCGGAAATCACCAAAAATCTCGGATAATTTGATTGTGGAAGCCGAATCCGCTATCTGCTCCAGATGGATTTTCGGTATTATCGTTTCATTTATTCGGATGTTCTCAATAACTCCGTATCCGGCTGGATTGGTTTTGCACGACGAGAGCAAAATCAGATACAGGAAAAGGCCAATCGGTACATTTCGGATTTTCATTGTGTTCATTTGAGGTTAGACTGAATGAAGATATTTATTTGTTCATGTTTTTCAAATTCAGACATTTGTTTTCTTGGTAACTGCTCGCTCAATCTTGGTACTGTTGGTGCCATCTTCGGTGCTATAGCGTTCGTACATGCGTTTACCATCCTTCATGGTAATA
>JAQWAJ010000322.1 GCA_028707745.1 Bacteroidales bacterium
TTCGTACCGATGTCATGTTTGAATCGATCAAAGGTTTCTGGCCCGGTTTTGCCTCATTTCTGGATACCCAGCATAACGGAACCGTTGCCAGTGAGATGCTGGTGAACATGGACGCGCTGTTTATCGTATTGCTTCAGATCGTGATATCGACCGTAGTGATGAAGTGGAAACCACTGAATGCCATGATCAGTGGCATTTTGGTCTGTACTATCGGAATCACCCTCACTTTGCTTACCCAAAACGGATTTTTCCTGATTTTATCGATTTTCATCTTTGCTTTGGGCGAAATGTCGTCATCCCCAAAAATCTCTGAGTATGTTGCCCGGATTGCACCGAAGGACAAAGTGGCCCTGTATATGGGCTGCTCGTTTATTCCCTATGCCGGCGGTAATTTCTTTGCCGGTCAGATTTCGGGGGGTGTTTACCAGCGCCTTTCTGATAAAATATCACTCCTTCAGCTGGATGTGGCCTCAAAAGGACTGGATATTCCGGCGATTTCAGATAAATTTACTCAAACCGATTACTTCAACCGGGCGGCTGAACTCATGGGGATGAACAACCGGCAGCTGACCGATTATCTTTGGACTACCTACCATCCCAATAAAATCTGGTATATCGTGTTCGGAATCGGACTGGCCACGGTGGTGTTGCTGATGCTCTATGACCGCTTGCTGATCAGAGGAAAAAAATAATACCACGGAGACACAGAGAACACGGAGGTTTACGGAAAAATGTGTTAGCTGTTCTCTGTGTAACTCCGTGCTCTCTGTGTCTCCGTGGTAAACCTTTCTTCCTGGTTCTTGATTACCAGAATATTATGCGTATCTCTTTGCAAACAATATTCTAAATCGATATCAAATCCCTTCGATTTCAGGATGTTATAGTGTGTTGCCCCGGAAAGGGCCTTGTGAAGGTCATTCCGGCCATGTGCCCAGGTTTCCATGGCGAGGCGGCACAGGTCGTTTAGTTCAAATCCTCCAAATTGCTGCAATGTGGTGCATATCAACCCGGCGCACAGAAAATCATCCAACGAAAATTCCCCGTTGGTTCCGGCGCAGATCAGTTCAACCGGACGATCCTGTTTACCGAGATAATCGGCTACTGCGCGGTGGTTAATCATTGATCCGATCAGTACTTCCTCGGCTGCCACGCATTTTGAAAGGGCCTGGGTGCCATTGGTGGTGGTCAGCACGATCCCTTTACCCGACACTTTATCGGCAGTATATTCCAATGGAGAATTACTGAAATCAAAGCCCTCTATCCGCAAAGCAAACCGCTCTCCTCCCAGCATAACCAGATCGGATTTCAGGAGTAAAGCTTCTTCAACCGAAGCTACGGTTTTCACCCAGCTGGCTCCGTTGTACAATGCCGTTACGATTACGGAGGTAGCGCGCAGAACGTCAATGACTACCGCCGCTTTACCCTCAAGCTCGTTTTCCCTGATTTCCCGGGCCGTAAGTGTTATATGGATGTTTCTGGTCATGGTTGTGCTCTGTTTTCCGACAAAGTTAAAATTGGTATCTTCACGCAAACTTTTCTTATGGCTAATATTCGCGACAAAGATCAGAAAAGAACGGGGATCTATACCGACTTAAGAAAATCAAAGGGGAAACCAATTGTTTATATTGCCATGCTATTGCTGATTATCATCAGCATGGTGATTACCTTTAATCCGAAATGGAGGGCGAAAAAGATGAGCCGGGATCAACAGCAATCCGTATCGGCCGCCAATACGGATCCGGAATTTACCAAACAGGGTGAGTTGATTTTTTATAAGTCGGATAATACACAAAATATTAAAATCGATATTGAAGTTGCAGATACAGAGCCACTTCGTAACCGCGGGCTGATGTATCGAAGGCAAATGGAGCTGGGGCATGGAATGCTTTTTATCTTTCCTGATGAGGATTATCGCTCATTCTGGATGAAAAACACCTATCTGCCGCTGGATATTATTTATCTGGATGCCCGGAAAAAGATCATCCGGATTCATGAAAATGTGGCAACCCTGAATGAACAGCCCATCCCTTCTGATGCTCCGGCTCAGTATGTGGTTGAAGTGATTGCCGGGTTTTGTGCGATATACAACATCAGGGTAGGGGATGTGATCTCTTTTGCCAGAATCTGACTTCCACAAAAATCATTGCCGGTCGTAATGCAAAAAATCAGAAAATACCTATGTATCCCGTGAAGAAGATAATACCCGTTTTGTTGTGCCTGGTTTTAATGAACGCGTCATGTGTCAATGACAATCAGAATGATTTGTTTCCCCGGGTCATCATCCCGGATTCCCTCATTCAGGGTCAGGTGGCCTTCTTTGAGTTCGATTCATCGCTGTATGACAAACTCGGGAATGTCGATCCACTGAAGTTCCGGGGTAATCTGAAATATTCGAGAGACCATAACCGTAAGGATAATGGTGCTGTCTCACTGGATGGACTTCATGATTATCTGTCGGGATTTATCGGTAAATATGATTCCCTGGCGATCTCTCTCTGGTTCCTGCCGATGCCGAATAACAAGCGGGCCATTCTGTTTGATTACGGAGTGGGGCAGTTCGCTGCCGGTCTCGATGCCATTACTTCAGCCACGGTTCCTGCATTCGAAATGTATATCGAACAGGATACTGCCAGATGGACATGGTCAGGCAAAGTGGATTACTTTTACTGGCATCACCTGTACATCGAACTCGGAGACACCTCAAAACCGCCAAGGCTTTATGTAGATGGATACATGCCAGACACGGTTTCACGGCCGTGGAAGCTCAATCCGGTCAACGATCTGTTCTATCTGGGCAGGCCTTCGCATACCGATTTTATGGATACGCTTTTGTACAGGGGGTATATTGATGAATTGAAGATTTTCAACAAGTTTCTGACCGATGAGGAGATCCTGAACCTCTACTGGGGAGGAAGGGAGTAAAACAAGAAATAATATATCTATGAAATTGAGGATGTTGTTGGTTGCCGTGTTGGGAATGATGATTCTTCCTACCCAGGCACAGAATGATCTTCTAAATATGCTCGATCAGGAAATCAAACCCAAACGGGAATCGGTGGATGCTACTTTTAAATCCACCAGGGTGATCAATTGCCACTCTATAGAGCGCATGCAGAGCGGGGATCTGGAGCTGCACATCTCTCACCGGTTCGGATTGATCAGCGGTGGCATCGGGGAATTCTACGGATTGGATGAGTCGAGTTCGTATATCAGTCTGGAGTATGGGATCACGGATTGGCTGGAAGCCGGCCTGGGCCGCGCAACTGTTGATGAATATTTTAACGGGTTCATCAAACTGAGTCCGATCCGCCAATCGAAAGGAAAAGGTGCGGTTCCGGTGAGTGCTTCACTTTATCTGGCTGCTTTAACCACCACTCAGGATTATGCCGAT
>JAQWAJ010000323.1 GCA_028707745.1 Bacteroidales bacterium
ACATACTGACCTGTGCCATGAACTGCCAGCAAAGACCAGAACAGGTCGAGGTCAACCAGCTGAGGAATCACCTTCTCAATTCCGGCAATGACCACCAGCGTTTCAGGCCAGGAGACTGTCATCATACCATTGCCCTCGTTTTCAGTCAGGGCAACTGATCCGGTATCGGCTATCAGAAAATTGGCGCCGGTGATGCCTAACTGTGCCGAGGTAAATTTCTCACGCAAAAAGTTTCTGACAAATTCCGTGATCACCTCGGGTTTTGCACCCGGATCCAGGCCAAACTTCTGATTAAACAGTTCCGCCACGCTCTCCTTCGACTTATGCATGGCCGGCGTCAGGATATGATAAGGCTTTTCACCGCTCAGCTGAACAATGAATTCTCCAAGATCGGTTTCGAATACCTCAACTGAATTCTTCTCTAAAAACTTATTGATTTCCAGCTCCTCCGAAATCATCGATTTGGTTTTGACAACCGTCCTCACATCTTCCTCATCGATGATCTTTCCCAGAATATTCAGCACATCATCAGCGCTGGCAGCCCATCGGACTTCACAACCGTTTCTCCGGGCATTCTTTTCAAAGGTTGTCAGCAAATTGCCCCACTCATTCAAACTGTATTCCTTGATTTTTGATGCCTGTTCGCGCGCATTCTCCAGATCGCTGAAAAACTCCTTTCCACTGCTTACTGCCTTATCGTACTGAGCAATGTTAAAATTGATGATTTTCCGGTGATCGTCATCAAATGCTATCTCTTCTGATTTGATTTTGAATAACTTAGATTTATTGACCATATCAAATCATCCGTTAATGGGTATTTTCTGAATTCTTCTCAAATGCCGTCCTCCTTCAAAACCAGTAGCTAAAAACTCATTAACAATGATCAGAATTTCAGACTTATTCAAAAATCTCGCCGGCAAAGCCAGTATGTTTGCATCATTATGACGGCGTGCCAAACTGGCTATCTCCCGGTTCCAGCAAAGTGCAGAACGGATTTTCGCATGTTTATTCACAACCATATTGATACCGTTGCCCGATCCGCATAAACTGAGACCCACCTGGCAAACCTGTTTGGAAACAGCATCAGCCAACGGATGAGCATAATCCGGATAATCGCAGCTTTCGGGTGAATAACATCCAAAATCCATAACCTCATAACCCTCACCGGCTAACCAATTTTTGACAAATTCCTTCATCTCAAAACCGGCATGGTCTGATGCCAAACCGATCTTTTCAAAGATTTTTTTTTCCACAATACCCGTTATTTTTAAACATTCATCAAAATGTTCTCATTATCAGCACAAAAATAGATAATCAAAACTTCATTATCATACTTCAAAATCTGTTCAATTCATTCAAACCCCAAACACTCAATCAATAGAACAAATTTAAGGTTATTAACAGCCCATTCTAATATCTGTTAGAAAACTTCGCTAAAATGAACAGCCGTTTTTTTCTCTGACCCCGGTATAAAAATTGTCATCATAAAAGCAAGAATTATTTTTGATCAGATTCGAAAATTAATTAACCGGGTTTTTCACAGTTCAAAAAGTTGAACTCATTTTCTGAAGGAAATGAACAACCTGTTCATTCTATCAATATCCTTCTGAAATTTAATTTCTTCTCCATTTTTTTGTTGTTGATAAGTTGTTACTTTGTTCCGGATAAATAGGCTTTAAAATTGATACCGGAGTTATCAACACTATTAACAGGATATCATAATCATCATTAGTTTTATTTAAATAGAATATATTATAATAATAAAGAAAGTCAGGTCAGCCGGATTGGCTCTGTTCTTTATTCTGATCAGCCCCGGCCTGATGAGCCAGGAAAATCTCAAGGATGGCTACAACAAGCTCTATTATGGTAACAATCAGATTTCCAGCGAGGGAATGATCAAAGACGGTAAGCCTGAAGGAAAATGGATATCCTATCACATCAACGGAAAGATCAAATCTGAAGGGAGCCGCCGAAACTTTCAGCTCGACTCAACCTGGAAGTTCTATGACGAAAAGGGGTTCATAACCGATGAAATCAACTATCTCAATGGAAAGCGTAGTGGATATCATATTAAATATCAGATAATTAATAAAGATTCAGCTCCAACGTCGGCCGTTCTGTTCAAAGAACTCTATCTGGATAATCAGAAACAGGGTTTATCAACCTATTATAACAATAAGGGTGAGATCGAAAGGATTACCCGGTACAAAGATGGCAAGAAGCAGGGGTTAAGCCGCGAATATATCGGGGGGATTGTTCGGATTGTTTATAAGTATCACAATGATTTTCTGATCGACCGGGAGTTCATCAATCAAACCGATGCCAGGGGGTTGAAACAGGGAGTCTGGCGTGAATACTTTGATAATGATAATATTCGTATCGAAGAGAATTACAAAAACGGTGTTTTGAATGGCTATTACCGGGAGTATAACCAATCCGGAAAATTGTTGACATCGATATTTTATGAAAATGGCAAACCGGTGGAAAGCAATTCGGATGATGAGATCATTGCAGAGATCAAAAACCAGTATGATAGTCAGGGAAACCTGATAGCCAGCGGCAGCTTCATCAAGGATATGCCTGTTGGAACTCACCGGAAATACTCGGATGACAAGTCGAAAGTAAAGATTGAGGAATATAACAACAGCGGTCAGGTGATTTCTGCCGGAGTGACCGATGATAAGGGGGTTAAAGAGGAATTTTGGCAGTTCTTCTATCCTGGCGGTCAGGTGAGGCTCGAAGGCAATTATAAAGAGGATAAGCGGAGTGGTATCTGGAAATTCTATTATCCTGACGGCAAGCTGGAGCAGACCGGTAATTATGTGAAGGGTATGGAAGATGGATTGTGGACCTGGTATTATCAGACTGGTTCATTACGCAGGGAAGAGAACTATCTGCGCGGCAAGGAGGACGGTTTATCGACAGAATATGATGAAAATGGTCTGGTGATTGCAGTAGGGGAGTTCATCGAGGGTTTGGAAGAGGGCCCATGGATTTATCAGTCGGGTGACAATACGGAGCAGGGAAATTATAAGGCCGGTTTAAAAGACGGTATCTGGAAAGAATTTTACCCCGAAGGTGTTTTAAAATTTGAAGGGGGTTATGTTCAAGGATCGCCCGATGGAAAACATAAGCTTTATTACGAAAACGGGAAGATCCGTGAGGAGCAGTTTTACAGGATGGGCCTGAAAGACAGAACATGGTGGCTGTTTGATCCCGAGGGTAACGTGGTGATTTCTTATGTATATGCCAACGATGCACTGGTTAGGATAAACGGTACCCGGGTTGACCTGGAAAATGATAAACAGCCATAATTAGTGTAAAAGTTCAACCGTTCAGGCAGGATTGCTAATTTTTCCCTAAATTTACACAA
>JAQWAJ010000324.1 GCA_028707745.1 Bacteroidales bacterium
CAGTCAGCGATGAAAATCCCTGAGGCATGAAATCCCGTGTTGCTTTTATCTCGATGGACCCATCCGCCAGGGTGGATACCTCGCTGCGTAAGATCGCATCTTTGATCAGAAAACTTTCACTTTTTGGCGTAGCGCCTGAGCTTAGATAAACCATTTCGCCATAATCATCCGTTATCAGAACAGATTGATTATCCAGGTTTTTATTGATGGATAAAATTGCTTTCCCCAGATCGCCACTGGCCTCCACCTTCACTTTGTACGTTTTTTTGCCGGTGGTTAAAACCAGCTCCTGACCGATGTATTTTGCAGGAACTGCGATCGCGAAACGGCAGCTGTTCTCCTTTTTGAGAATAGTGACCGTTGTCCGGGTTTCGCATTTAAACGAGTTTTGCAGATAGGATTGGGCATCCTTGGCCTTGTAAATGATTATCCAGCTGTTGCTGTTCTCTTTTTGCCCGACAATCTTTATGGAGATCGGCTTTCCGGGGGTCAGCCATTGCTCGGGCGCCCAAAGCGACATGTATCCGTGGGCCTCCCAGTAAGGGTCGTTCTTAACCGGGACAAACCGCAGGCGACCGCCATCGGGATTGGAGATCTCCCACGACAATCCGTTGGCTGAGGTTATCTGGAACCGCTTTACCTGATTGACAAAAACATCAAAAACATGCTTCTCTTTGGTAATATCGATGGCCGCCAGCCACACAAAGCCGGCTCCACCTTTCACACTGGTACCAACCGGCTGTGTTTCCCATTCGATGGCCATATCGCCCGTCGAGCAGCGGGTTAACAAACAGTCGGAAAGGCCCGGTCGCAGACCCGAATAGGTAAAATCATTCTGCCCGGTACTCCTCGAATATCCCTCATTCCACTGTTGGGTTTCGGCTGCAAATGCTGTCAGCTGCGGTAAAAACCGGTCGTCCTGAATCTGGGCAACTCCCTGGTTTACAGAAAGAATGCCTATCAGAATAAAAAACGTTAAAAAGGCGGATTTTGTTTTCATGGCAATTAGTTTATCTGGTTAACAATCTGATCGATTCTGTTTAAAAGTTCCATCATCGCCCTTCCGTTGTGGTAAGGGCACTTCCAGGGATCAATTTTCCAGTCGTTCCGGTAATAGGGCGATAGATCATCTTCGGGCTCGGTCAAGTAAGGAACTCCCTTGCGATTAACCTTCGTGAACCACTCGCCGTTTTCGTGATCGATCACATGTTTGTCGATGAAATCCCACGACAACTTAACATTTTCCCAGTATTTCACATCGCCCGTCAGCTGATAGGCGTTCATAAACCCGACCAGCGTTTCGGCCTGCAGCCACCAGTGTTTATTGGTACGGATGTGGCTCCCGAACCGGGTGGATTCCAGAAACAGCCCGCCATCTTTATCCAATCCCGATACATCCACGGCATCGGCCATCAGATGCGAGAGCGGTAACATTTTCGCTTTAATCTTTTTATCACCGAGAATTTCGGCCGCTTCCCAGATCAGCCAGGAGGCTTCAATATCATGACCGAATGAGCAGATCCCTTTGGATGCCTCGGCCTCATTGAACTGTTCATCGTAAAACAGCCCCAGGTGCCCGTCTTTCCGAATGATTTTTTCGATAAAAAGATTGATCAGTTCCGTCAGCCTCACCTTCACCCGCTCGTCTTTCCAGATTTTATACAGAGCCGCATAGGCCTCCAGAATATGCAGGTGAGTGTTCATCGACTTTGGCTCATTATTGTCGGCCATCCGGTTCTCCTCAAACAGATGCCAGTCGCGGGTAAATGCCTCTTTATACCCGATATTTTCCGGATCCTTGGTTTTATCCTCAAGCAAGCAGAAAAAATCACGGATGATTTTCAGCGTAGCCTCATTGGGCTTATACTCGTAAAACTTGCACAGTGAATAGATCACAAATGCCTGTGCATAAGTATGTTTTATGCCCGACGACAAAGTATTATCCGGATTGATCTCCATAAAATATCCACCATATTCGGCATCGGCAAAATACTTTTGCAGCACGTTGAAAGCCCTTTCAGCCATGGAGGCGTAAAGCGGATTATTGTACTTCATCGCCGCCGCTGAAAATGTCCAGAGAATCCGCGCGTTCAGCACACAGGATTTTTTGGCAGTCAGTACCGGAACCCCCTTCAGGTCGGCCGCCCCGTAAAATCCATCACCGTTTTGCTCCACTCCATGCTTGATCCAGTAGGGAAGAATGTCCTCAGTCAATTCATTTTCGAATACCTTTTTGTATTCCGACAGTTCGGCAAGCTGACTTTTCATATCCGGATTTTGAGTTTTTATAATATGACACAAGGCAAACCAGGTTAACCCTCTTATTTCCAATCTCACAAAGTTAGTTTTTGTAAGATCATACACTTTCATATTTTTACGGCGATGTATTTTGTAAAATCATGAGCGATTACTTTTTCTATTCAGTTGTAAATGATAAAATTACAAATCCTGAGGTGATCGAAGAATTTCAGGAGATCCGGGAATTCGGTCATCAGCGGTATCTGAACATCAAGCCTGAATCTCTGAAGATGCACTACAATGAAGGCATCGAGATCTGCTTTGTGAGCCGTGGAAAATACACCTGGGACATCGATAATATTAGCTATCAACTACTTCCGGGCGATGGTTTTGTTACCTGTCCCTGGGAGTGGCATGGCAGCCGTAAGGAGATTGTTGACCGTGGTGAGATTTTTTGGCTCATCCTCTCGCCGGAGTTTTACGACCGGAAGGGGATTTTTCGTTTGGCGGACTGGTCGCGGCTCGGGAAAAAAGAGCTCGACGCGATCGGGCATTCCATTGCCTTTAAAAACACCCCGGTTCTATCTAAAGCATTCAGTATTAAGAGTCTGTTTAGTGAGCTCTATTCCGAATTATCGAACAAATCGCTCGGATACCGGGTTCGGGTTTATAACATACTGGAGAATCTGCTGATTGGCACTACCCGGCTGCTGGAGTCGCAGCATCTCGAAGCCAAAGAGAAGGTGGAGTGGATCTCCGCCTTTGAAAAGATGCTGAGCAGCGAGATCGAGAAAAAATGGTCGATTCACGAGATGGCGGCGCATTTTGGAATGGGAGTCACCTCGTTCAACGAGAAAGTGAAAAAGCTCAGCGGTTTTACGCCATCCAGTTTTTTAATCAATATGCGGATCGATAAGGCAAAATCGTTGCTCTCTGATTCCAACATAAAGCTCACCCAGATTGCGCTGGAGTGCGGATTTTGCTCGTCACAGCACTTTTCATCTGCCTTTCTGAACCACACCGGATTAGCCCCCACAAAATACCGTCGCCAGTGTCATAATTCTGTTTTGGTTTAACCTACAACCTTTTGTTTTTCAAACCATCACAACTAGCAATCAGTAGAACG
>JAQWAJ010000011.1 GCA_028707745.1 Bacteroidales bacterium
CGGGTAAGCGATCACGTTCTTTTGGACCTGACCGCTCATAAATACAGGGGGATAGACGATCTTTCCCCGTCTATCATCAAGGATGACAGTAAGTGTATTCGCTGTCAGCGTTGTGTCAGAACCTGTGCCGAGCTGCAGGGTGTGTCGGCCCTGGCTGTGGCTTATAAGGGAGATCATCAAAAGATTTCGACTTTTCTGGATCATCCGCTGGTTGAAGTGGTTTGTACGAATTGCGGTCAATGTGTTAACCGCTGTCCGGTTGGGGCCCTGGTGGAAAAGAACTATGTCGACGAAGTTTGGGATGCCATTAATGACCCGAACAAACACGTGGTTGTTCAAACAGCACCTGCTGTTCGTGTTGCCATTGGTGAAGAATTGGGTTATGATCCAGGTGTAAGACTTACCGGTAAGATGGTTACCGCTTTAAAAAGGCTTGGATTTGATTCGGTTCTGGATACCGATTTTACGGCTGACCTGACCATTCTTGAAGAAGGGACTGAATTACTGACCCGGTTGAAGAAAGCGCTGGTCGATAAGGACACTACGGTAGCATTGCCCATGACCACCTCTTGTTCGCCGGGATGGATCAAGTTTGTTGAACATGCTTTCCCTGAGTTTCTGCCGAATGTTTCCACCTGCAAATCACCGCAGCAGATGTTTGGTGCGTTGGCCAAGACTTACTATGCACAGAAGAAGGGATTAAAGGCTCAGGACGTATGCGTGGTTTCGATCATGCCGTGTACAGCCAAGAAATATGAGGCGAACCGGCCCGAAATGAGGTCGAGCGGGTATAAAGATGTTGATTTTGTGTTAACCACCCGGGAGCTGGGAATGATGATCAAGCAAGCCGGGATCAATTTCAAGAATCTTGAGGAGCTACCCTATGACAGTATCATGGGTGAATCGACCGGTGCCGCTGTTATTTTCGGAGCCACCGGAGGTGTCATGGAAGCAGCGCTGAGAACGGTTTATGAAGTGGTAACGGGCAGGGAAGTGCCTTTCAATAATCTGAATATCATGCCAGTTCGTGGTATGGAGGGTGTTAAGGAGGCCAAGGTAAAGCTCGAAGGTTGTCTCCCGGAATGGAAATTCCTGGATGGAATTGAAGTTTCGTGTGCGGTGGCACATAGTCTGGCTCATGCCCGTCAACTGATGCAAGCCGTTAAAGACGGAAGGGCTCATTACCATTTCATTGAGATTATGGCTTGCCCAGGTGGTTGTTTGGGCGGAGGAGGCCAGCCGATTCCCACCAATCAGGAAATCAGGGCCAAGAGGGCAGAAGCTATCTATGGGGAAGATGAAGGATTACCCTTGCGTAAATCACATGAAAACCCTGAAGTGAAAATGATTTATGAAGAATTCCTTGGGGCCCCCAACAGTCATAAATCTCACAGTTTGCTTCACACCCATTATTTAGCAAGAAAGCGGTATTGAGATAATTTGTGCTTTGTAAAAAAAAGAGGCTATTTTTGAAATGGCCTCTTTTTTTGTTGAAAAAATGCGCATTAATCATTGGTAAACCAATTTAAGACACTTATCTTTGTTTGTGAAAATTATAACATTGTTAAGAAAATAACAATTCCTATAATTTTTCATTCATTATTCTGAAAATCAGTTACCTATATATGACAATTCAGGAAATTTTAATGAGGACAGAAGGGGAGATCCGATGCGGAGAGCACCGAAAGGATGAAACAGTCGGTCGTGCTTTTTGTTCAGATCTGATGAGTGATGTTCTGACTTTGGGTTGTCAGGATGTTTTACTGGTAACGGGTCTGGCCAATGTGCAGGCCATCCGCACGGCTGAGATGGCTGATATTTCCTACATTTTGTTTGTCCGGAACAAGAATATTACGGATGAAATGGTCCAACTGGCCAGGGAAAATAATATGGTTCTCATTCAGTGCAAATCATCCATGTTCAAAGTTGCCGGCGAATTATTTACTGCCGGACTACAGCCCATTTATTGATGAACTTCAGTTACGACATAGCAGGTGGTGATTTCGTAAACGCGGGACAAGCTTCGAGTGCCTTAAAAAAGATACTGAAGAGCCTGAATCTGGATTCTTCGCTGATCAGGAGAACCGTGGTATCTTTGTATGAAGCAGAGGTTAATGTGGTGGCACATGCCTGGTCGGGGAATATCCAGGTTAATATTCAGCCGGATCAGATTTGCATTGTGGTATCGGATAAAGGCCCCGGGATTAATGACATCAATCTGGCTATGCAGAAAGGATATTCCACTGCTTCGCCTGAAGTTCGTGAAATGGGATTTGGCGCCGGAATGGGACTTCCAAATATCAAAGACAACTCAGATGTCATGGAGCTTCGTTCCACTCCGGGAGAAGGAACAGAATTGAAAATTGTAAACAAGATATTGTCGTGACAGCAGAAACTCATTTCCATCATGCGCTTTATGTTGACCGGAATCAATGCAACGGTTGTGTCCATTGCGTGAGGGTATGTCCGACTGAGGCAATACGGGTGAAATTTGGCACGGCGATGATCGACGCGGACAAATGTGTCGATTGCGGTAATTGCTTTCGTGTTTGCCCGGTAAAAGCAATCAAGGTGGAGCAGGATGATCTGGGCACCATGCTCGATTTTCCAGTGAGAATTGCATTAGTACCGGCGGTATTTATCGGCCAGTTCCCCAATGAGATCAAGACTGAAACGATTTATGGCGCTATACTGAAGCTTGGATTTACGTATGTTTTTGAAGTTGAGCACGGAGTTGAACTGGTAGCTGACGGAATCCGCGACTATATATCGGGGAATCCGGATATCAGACCTTTTATTTCCTCATACTGCCCGGCGATTATCAGATTGATCCAGGTACGATATCCTTCACTCACCGAGAACATAGTTTTAGTGAAGCCTCCATTTGATGTTTCAGCCTTGTACTGCAGAAAGCATTTTGAAGATAAGGGATATAAACAGGATCAGATCGGGGTGTTTTACGTGACTCCCTGTGCTGCAAAAATTGCAGCTGTGAAGTCTCCGGTTGGAGAGTCGAAATCGGCTCTGACGGGTGTGATTAATATGGATTTTCTTTATAATAAGGTTCTTTCGGTGATCTACCTGGAGCATGGTAAAATAGTGGGTCCTGAAGTTCAAAGTCCATCCGGCCCGGCTATAAAGTGGAGCCTGACCCGCGGAGAGGTATCCTGCACATCGGTTCGTGCTCTGGCGATTGACGGAATACATGACATCTGTGATTTTCTGGATAAGATTGAGATTGGCCAGATCAAGGGAATCGATTTTCTTGAATTAAGATCTTGCCAGGAAGGATGTGCGGGAGGTATTCTTACTGCCGGCAATACATTCCTTACTGTTGAAAATATTGAACGGCGCGCTCTGCTGGAAACTGATGACAGTACATCGATCAAGTGCCATCTGAACGACTACCGGGATTATCTAAGCCAGCATATTTCGCTCAGTCCGGTTGAGCCACGTTCAGGTCTGAATCTGGATCAGGAAGTGGAAACAGCTATGGCTAAACTGGAAGCTTTAAAGGAAATTGAGCTTCTGCTTCCCGGTATTGATTGTAATGCCTGCGGAGCTCCATCGTGCAATGCGCTTGCCGAGGATATTGTACTGGGTAAGGGCACCATGAACCAGTGCCCGTTTATGGAACTATTATCATTGAACAGGGGGCAAATCAGTCCGGCCGTTGCCCTCGATCATGCTGAAGATGTTTGGACCGGTCGCATTAAAGGATAATCTGATGAAATTAAAAGAGCTGATTGAACAGTTGAACCTGACGGTTTTCGAGCCCGGAAACAACCTGGATCGCACCCTTTCAGGCGGATATGCTTCCGATCTGCTGAGTGATGTTATGGGCTACGCCAAACATGATATGGTCTGGGTGACCTTGCAGAATCATGTGAACATCATTGCCGTGGCAAGTTTGAAAGATATCGCAGCGATTATTCTGGTTCACGGACAGGAACCGGCCCGCGATGTACTGGACCGGGCGAAAGAAGAAGGAATAACCCTGTTGGGAACTGAATCGGATACATTCCGCATTTCAGCGGACGTTTATATGAGCCTGAACCAGCATGGAACGGGTTCGCGTTGATTGGCATATACACACGACCTTGTCACCCTGTGGCAGTCTCGCAATGGATCCGTTAACGATCCTGGAGAGAGCAAAACAGAAAGGGCTTCAGGTTATCGGGATCACAGATCATAATTCAACCCGGCAGGCGAGAATTATCAAGGAAGAATATACCGAGGAGATTCCCGTGATCCTGACCGGCGCAGAGGTGACCACCCGTGAGGAGATACATTGCCTGGTGTTCTTTGATGGTTTTGTTGCACTTGATGAATTTCAGAGTTATCTCGACGCTCATCTCCCTGCGATTCCAAACAGGTCTGATTATTTTGGAGATCAGGTAGTTGTGAACTTCAGGGGGGAGATCATCTTTGAAGAAGAGAAGCTGCTCATTTCGGCTTTAGATCAATCTCTGGAGCAGGTTGAGAAATTTGTATCTGAAAGAGGAGGGATTTGCATTCCGGCACATATCAACCGGCCCAGCTACAGTTTACTGTCGCAATTGGGAATGATTCCGTCGAATCTGAGGGCTGATGCACTGGAGTGGATACCGGCCTTCCGCGGAGGGCTCGATTGTGAAAGTGATCCGGCATTTCATTCCTTTCCGCTCGTATGCAGTTCGGATGCACATTATCCTGACGATATCGGATGCAGGTATACGGAACTGGAAGTTGAGGGATGGTCATTTGAAAATATAAAAATGGGATTGTCACGGTTGATGGAAACGATAAAATAGCATGAAAGACCTTAGCCTGCATATTTTGGATATCGTTCAGAACTCCATCCGGGCCGAAGCCGGAACCATTCAGGTGGAGCTGGTTGCCGGGACTGACGGAAAACTGAAAATGCTGATTTCCGATGACGGCAAGGGGATGGATGAAGAGCAGGTGAACCGGGTAAAGGATCCGTTTTTTACCACCCGTACTACCCGCAAGATTGGCTTGGGAATTTCATTGCTCACGCAGAAAGCCGAACAATCTGGAGGATATCTGACGATTGAATCAACACCCGGTAAGGGAACTGAAGTGAAAGCGGTATTCGAGATCAGTCATCCGGATTGCCCTCCACTGGGAGACATCCCCGGATGCGCCTGGATGCTGATGGCTTCGAATCCGGGGTTGAGGTTAATCTTTCGATTAGTGAGTGCAACTGAGGAATATGAGTGGGACAGCAATGAAATCAATGATGCCCTCGGAGGATTACCTCTTACCGAACATGACGTTCAGGCCAACATCATAGAGTGGTTTAATGCAGATTTTAGTAAATTCAAGGAATTTAACGATTAATAAATTATTGACAGACAAATATTAAAGACATGACCAAGGTTAAAACACTGGCTGATCTAAAAAAGCTTCGCGAGGACCTGCAGGAGAAAATCCGGCTGCGTGAATCCGGCGAACATCCTGAATCTCTGGTTCAGGTTAAAGTGGCTATGGCCACATGTGGTATTGCATCCGGAGCAAAGGATGTAATGACCTTTTTTATGGAAGAGCTCGAGAAACGCGGAATCGATGCAGTGGTTACACAAACCGGTTGCATGGGTTATTGCTATGCCGAGCCAACCGTAGAAATCACCCTTCCGGGACAGAGTCCTCTCGTTTTCGGTTTCGTCAACAGTCGTAAAGCTGACGAAATCATCGAGAAATATATCAAAAAGGGTGAATTAGTAGATGGAATCATTCCGGTTACCTACCAGTCGATCAACGATAACCAAAAGGAGGGATGACATGGTGACACAGAAAATGAACATCATGGTTTGCGGCGGAACTGGCTGTAAATCATCAAACAGCGAATTGATCGTTACTGAACTTCGCAGAGAACTTCAGGAAAATGGCCTGGCCGATGAAGTACAGGTTGTTCAGACCGGTTGCTTCGGATTTTGCGAAAAAGGTCCGGTAGTAAAAATTCTTCCTGACAATACTTTTTATGTAACTGTTACCCCTGAAGATGCTCATGAAATCATTGCCGAGCACATTATCAAGGGTCGTAAAGTTCACCGGTTACTGTTCAAAGATCCGGTTACCGAGGAATATATCAATGATTCCAAGGGAATGAACTTTTACAAAAAACAGTTGCGTATTGCCTTACGGAATTGCGGGTTCATCAATCCTGAAAATATCGATGAAGCGATTGCAAGGGACGGATATGCTGCTTTGGCAAAATGCCTCACGGAATACACTCCTGCAGAAGTTGTCGACATCATAAAAAAATCAGGCTTACGCGGTCGTGGAGGCGGTGGATTCCCAACCGGACTGAAATGGGAAATTACTGCAAAAGTCAAGGCAGATCAGAAATATGTAATCTGCAATGCTGACGAGGGTGACCCGGGTGCATTCATGGACCGTTCGATTCTCGAAGGAGATCCGCACTCGGTTATTGAAGCCATGGCTATCAACGGATATTGCACCGGTTCCAATAAAGGTTTGGTTTACATCCGGGCCGAATATCCTCTGGCAATCGAAAGGCTTAAAATAGCTATCAATCAGGCGCATGAGTCGGGTTTGCTGGGTAAAGATATCCTCGGAACCGGTTTTGATTTCGATATTGAATTGCGTTATGGCGCAGGTGCATTTGTTTGTGGAGAAGAAACTGCCTTGATCCATTCGATGGAGGGAAAACGCGGAGAACCGACATTCAAACCACCGTTCCCATCAGAAGAAGGATATCTTGGCAAACCATCCAACGTGAACAACGTTGAGACCTACGCCAACATCTCCCCGATCATTCTGAAAGGTTCTGATTGGTTCAGTTCCATTGGCACTGAAAAATCCAAAGGCACCAAAGTGTTTGCACTGGCTGGTAACGTAAATAACGTTGGTTTGGTAGAAGTTCCGATGGGAACCACCTTGCGTGAGGTTATTTTCGAAATCGGCGGAGGTATCCGTAACGGGAAGAAATTCAAAGCGGTTCAAACAGGCGGCCCTTCAGGCGGTTGCTTAACCGTAAAACATCTGGATCTTCCGATCGATTATGATAACCTGATCGCGAGTGGTTCGATGATGGGTTCGGGAGGTATGATCGTTGTGGATGAAGACACCTGTATGGTTTCTCTGGCAAAATTCTATCTTGATTTCACCGTCGAAGAATCATGCGGTAAATGTTCACCTTGCCGGATCGGGAACAAAAGGATGTCAGAGATTCTGGAAACCATTACCAAAGGTAAGGGTACTCCCGAGGATCTCGATCGCCTCAGGAACCTTGGCGAAGTGATTAAGGATACCTCATTATGCGGATTGGGACAAACATCTCCTAACCCGGTATTGTCGACGATGGCAAACTTCATGAATGAATATGAAGCCCACGTAATTGACCATAAATGCCCGGCCGGAAAATGCCGCGATCTGATGACTTACCGTATTGAAGCAGAGAACTGCGTTGGCTGTACTGCCTGCGCCCGTGTTTGCCCGGTAAGCGCTATCAGCGGTGAACGCAAGGAAGTTCACACTATTGATACTTCTATCTGTATCAAATGCGGAGCTTGTATGGAAAAATGTAAGTTTAATGCAGTGTTTGTTTCTTAAGTCCTGATTATCAATGCTATGGATAAAATAAATTTAACAATAGACAATAAGCCGGTACAGGTTGATTCTGGTACCTCTATTTTAAAGGCAGCTGAACAGGTAGGTATTAAAATTCCTACGCTGTGTTATCTGCACCTCGAAGATCTGAATATCGAAAACAAACCCGGTGGATGCCGTATTTGTGTAGTTGAAGTACAGGGCAGAAGAAATCTGGCTCCGTCATGTGCTACCGTATGTATGGAGGGAATGGTTGTCAGGACCAATACCGTACGTGTTATGAATGCACGGAGAACGGTGATGGAACTGATCCTGTCGGATCATCCTTCAGATTGCCTTGTTTGCGCCAAGAGTGGAAAGTGTGATTTGCAGAAGACTGCTCAGGATTTGGGTATTCGTGAGGTTCATTACAAAGGAGAGCAATCGCATTACAAGGAAGACCGTTCGCCGTCGATTATCCGGGATATGGACAAATGTATTCTTTGCCGTCGTTGTGAGATGATGTGCAACGAATTCCAGACAGTTGGTGCCTTATCGGGTGTAAACAGAGGTTTCGATGCTGTTGTGGCCCCTGCTTTTGAGCAGGATCTGGTCAAATCGACCTGTACTTTCTGCGGACAGTGTGTCGCCGTATGCCCGACAGGAGCGTTAACCGAGGTTGATCATACGGATAACATCATCAGAGCGCTTGCCAATCCGAAGAAAACCGTTATTGTTCAGACTGCTCCGGCTGTCAGGGCTGCTCTCGGAGAAGAATTCGGAATGGAGCCGGGTACCCTGGTTACGGGAAAACTGGTTACTGCGTTGAAACAACTTGGTTTTGACTATGTGTTTGATACAGACTTTGCCGCTGACCTTACCATCATGGAAGAGGGGACAGAGTTGCTGACCCGTTTGACCAGTTATCTGAATGGCAATAAAGAAGTGCCTCTGCCGATTCTGACCTCCTGTTGTCCGGCATGGGTGAATTTCTTCGAAGAGTATTATCCCGAAATGGAGGATATACCTTCAACCGCAAGATCTCCTCAGCAGATGTTCGGCGCCATTGCAAAAACTTATTTTGCCAATAAGATTGGTGTTGACCGGAAAGAGCTGGTTGTGACATCCATTATGCCATGCCTGGCCAAGAAATTTGAATGCCAGCGTGAAGAATTCAAGACTGACGGAAATCCGGATGTTGACTTTTCATTATCAACCCGCGAGCTTGCTGCCTTGATCAAACAATCGAACATCGACTTCCTGAGTCTTCCGGATTCTGATTTTGATGCTCCTATGGGTGAATCAACCGGAGCTGCCGTTATTTTCGGTACCACCGGTGGTGTGATCGAAGCCGCAGTCCGCACCGCTTATGAGGTATATACCGGCAAACCGCTGCAGAAAATCGATTTTGAAGAATTGCGCGGAATGGAAGGTATTCGTCATGCAACCATTGATTTCAATGGACTGCCGATTAATATCGGGATTGCACATGGATTAGGCAATGCCCGTAAGCTTCTTGACAGCATAAAAGCAGGTACCTGCAATTTCCATGCTATTGAGATTATGGCTTGCCCGGGTGGTTGCATCGGTGGTGGCGGACAGCCACTGCACCATGGACAGTCGAGTGTTATTATGGCTCGTCAGAGGGCTATCTACCAGGAAGATGCAAATAAACCGATTCGGAAATCACATGAGAACCCTTATATCACCAAACTGTATGAGGAGTTCCTGGGTAAACCGTTGAGTGAGAAATCTCACCACTTGCTGCATACGCATTATTTCAACCGCAGTAAAGTTAAAGTAGTGATCCCGAAATCAAAAAGTTAACAATAGGAGATCAAACATTATGTCCAGCATACAAATAGAATTGCACGAAAATCAGGTTAAAGAACTGGTGGAAGTTTGCCGGTCTTTTAACAATGATCCAATAGAGTTGATCAACGTTCTCCATAAAGCCCAGGGTATTTTTGGATATCTTCCGGCTGAGGTACAGGAAATTGTTTCGCGAGAGTTGAACGTTCCGGTAGCGAAAGTTTATGGAGTAGTAACCTTTTACTCCTTCTTTACGATGTTGCCGAAAGGGCAGAATCCGATTTCCATTTGTCTGGGAACGGCTTGTTATGTAAGGGGAGCCGAAAAGGTTCTTGATGAGTTCAAAAAGAAGCTGAAAATTGCGGTTGGTGAAACAACTCCTGATGGCAAGTTTTCACTGAACTGCCTGCGCTGCGTCGGTGCCTGCGGGTTAGCGCCTGTTGTCATGGTTGGAGACCGGACCTTTGGCCGGGTTTCTCCTGACGGAGTTCAGCAGATTCTGGATGAATACGTATAAACAACTATGAAAATGTAGGGGCGCGGAGTATGCGCCCTTACATTTTATATGTATGAGACTTTTACTTCGAGGAGGAATTTTTTCTCTAAAGTTCTGGCAATCCGCTTGACCACCGTCCGGCGGATTTCCAGTTCTACAGGGAGACTCGGATCCTGGTGGGCAATGTTTATGCGGGTTCCGATGATAAAGTACACTTCATCCGATTGCAGAATCATTTTGATGATCTCGTCGGCAGGCCCTTTTCCCACTCTCAGGTTTTCATTGTAACTATCCAGAAGGACCGAAACTTTTCCCAGGGTCAGAATGCCTTCGGTGATGAGGTCAACGCCATCCATAAAGGCTACCGGCGGCAGGTCGGGATCAGTGAATTCGAAGGAATCAATAATTCTCTTGTCCCATTCACGGGAGATAATATCAGCAGTTGTGGCACCGCACAAAATTTTCCGGCCTGGAAATTCCCTGACCATCTTTGCTAATTCTTTATCTTTTTCAAGTTCATAGGGAGGTCCCGAGCAGATCATTAATTTCCGGGGGTCCCTGAAGTAGATGGTTGCACAACTGGTATCGTCCTGTGCGTGATAACTGTCGTTCTGGAACGAAGTATTGATAATTCTCGACGATAATTTACGGGCAGAGATATCCGGGTCACGCGAAATCAGATCATGAATGTGGTCGGCCAGTTTATCCCGGCCCCAACCGAAGGGGTAGGCGGTAAATCCCAAGCCTGATTGAACCACTCCATCCGAACAGATTACGATGCGGTCCTCTTTACGGGCGACAAAGGAGCAGGTGAGAATCTCCTTACCCGCATTTTTATCGGTGGTCATCAGGATGCAGTTCCATTCGGGTTCAAGAAGCTGCTTACCTCTGAAAATAAGTGCATGCGGATTGTCGTATTCCAGAATCCTGGTCAGTCCGTCTTCCTGAATGTCGACCACAGAGAAAGTAGCGTACGACATATTCCGGTCGGAGCAAACCGGCAGGGTATTCATGATGATTTCGGCAATCTTTTCGACGTCTTTGTGCTCTTTGGTGAAATGGAGGGCCATTGTAGCAGTCAGCGTGGCCAGCATATTGGCTTTGACACCGTGTCCCATACCGTCGCTCAGCACCATGATGGTCCGTCCTTCTTCAGATATTTTCTGGCTCAGAAAGACATCGCCGCAGATTCGCTCTCCTTCCTGAAATTTCTGTTGGCAGTTGATCTCGATATGGAACCGGGGTTCATTCATTTCGTTTCATCAGCACGGTAATATTTAATGATTGAGTTCAGCATTTTCTCCGTATCTGAGGCTCCTTCTCCAAGCAGGAATCCGATTTTCTGAACCATTTCCAGATTTTTGTCGATGACTTCAGTCACTTTCTTGATGACTTCCTCTTTCTGAACTTCCGGCAGGGATAAATCCCGGAGTACAGCCCCCAGGATCGATCCTTTCTTAATCGGGAACACAGAGAGGTTCAGCAACCGGTTGTTCATGGAAATATCCTTGTGCATAATATCCTGGCTGTTCTGGAGCACAAAAGTGAACAGGTTCAACATGTGCGGGGGGAACAGGGTGCGCAGGTCGGCGCCTTTCAGTCCGGGAATCACTTCATCGATGGATTTGATTTCGTCGCCCAGAATCTCGATAAATTCACGGTTTGCCTGAATGATCCGCATGTTTTCGTTGACGATAACGACCCCTGACGGAATCTTTTGCAGGACGGCAGTCAGGGTTTCGGAATACTCCTGAGCCAGTTGTTTCTCAGTCAGGGCAGTTTTTTCAGACTCCTGCAGTGCTTTTTTTGCTTTAGCCAGTTGCTCGTTGGTGGATCGCAGCGACTTGATATATTCCTGTTTATTTTTGGTGCCGTACAGGTGGCACATTTCAGCTTTTGCCAGTCCGAGAGCTACTGCAATGGCAAATTCACGGCATGATTTGTATCCGCAGGCCAGGCAGCCACGATCGGTATCCCGGTTCCCGTTTTTACCGATCAGTTGAAGGATGTCATTGATCTCAGTTTCATCGGGTTCCCGGAGTTGTTGATTGTCGGGTTTGAATTGACGATCGATCTCAGAGATTGAAAATTTCACCAGATTTTCATGCCACTCTTTGGCATCGAAGGTGGAGAATCGTTTGGTGGCATAATCGGTAGCCAGGGTACGGCGGCGGAATTTGTGACCGTTTGGCGACATCTGCGGCCCCATGATGCAACCTTCGCAATAAAACAGATCGAGGTGTTTTCTGATATCGTAAGAGGTTGAAAATGCCTCGATGGCATTAATCATATCCTGACGGCCATCAGTCGAAAAGAAGTTGCTTTCCATCAGGTCTTCAAACTGATCGGCTGCCTGTAAGAATCCGGATGACAATGGAAAAAGGGCGCCCTTCCGTCCGTTTGGCGGGTTAAAGTCCGAGAATTCGACCGAGTTTTCTGAAATCTGTGCAGCAGAAAACCATTCCCTCACTTCGGGAAAAGAGATCTGGGCGTCGATCCGGTGTTGGTCGCCTGCTTCTCCCAATTCAAGGCGGCTGGCCAAACAGGGGTTGATCAGGACGATATAGGGGTCATCGGGTTCTAATTTGCGGATGATTCCGGCCATGATGGAGGCCGGGCTATAGATCGGGGCCAGATTTTCAGTGAGCTGAGGGTAGTGTTTTTCGATGAAGGATACTACGGCCGGACATTTCGATGAAATGCGGTATTTCCCATTGAAATCGTTGAACAAAGCAGCATGAGCCTGGGCTGACAGGTCGACTGCGAAAGAGAGGTCATAGACTCCTTCGAATCCCAGGGCTCTGATCATACCCACGAAATTCCGGTAATCCGTAATATCAGGGAATTCCGCAGATATGCAGGGGTCGATGATTGCGCACGATTTTTTGCCTGCTGAAACCGTTTCTTTGACCTGATTCAGATCGGATGCAATGCAAACGGCTCTGGTGGGGCAAACGGTATAACAACTGCCACAAGCGATACACCGATTCGGCAGGATCGTGACGTGATCGATATTGGACTTAACCTCGATGGCCATCACAGGGCATTCCCTGACACAGGCATAACAGAGTATGCAGGTGGCCGCATCAACCCAGATTGTATGATTACCGGGCGGACTTTCGCTGATGATATGGTTGTTCATAACCCAAAATGATTCTTAAGAATATTCTTTAGTTCATCAGGATCATCTGAATGAATAAGTTTATCTCCGATCTGAATCATCGGGCCTTCGCCGCAATGTCCAAAACAGTGGGCTCCGTGAAAAATTACCTTGTCTTCGAGTTGATGCTGCATCAGAAATTGCTGAACCACCTGAACCATTTTCTTGTTTCCGCGTGCAAAACAAGAGCTTCCCAGGCAAATTCTGATCTCAGTTTTATGGTCTTCCATGATAAAGTCAAATCATTGTTTCAAAAATAACAATAATGTTCGCGGTTATTAGGAAATGATTGAAATTTGTTGTAAAATTTGCAATCATAAAATCATGTTATAATAATAACAATGTTTGTCAGGTAACAGCATGGAAGCCGATTTTAATGATTTTCTGAAGAAATATCCGGCCGGACGGCGTGAAAATCTAATTCCAATACTTCAGGATATCCAGGATACACACGGTTATATTCCTGAACCAGCGGTTGCTGCAATTGCAGAATACCTGGAAATTCCGGCTGTTAAGATTTTCAGTGTGGCTACTTTTTACAATGAGTTTCGGTTTAACCCGGGAGGGAAATATCATTTTCAGGTTTGCCAGGGAATTGGTTGTCAGGTTGATGGAAGTGAACGGATCAGGGCGGAATTATCGAGGTTATTGGAGATTCGTCCTGGTGAGATTTCGGGAGACGGTTGGTTCAGCATGGAGTGGGTGCCCTGTCTGGGTGTTTGTCAGGAAGCCCCGGTGTTATCGGTGAATGGGGAGTTTTATCCGAAGATGACTCCGTCCAGGTTAAAGGAACTTATTGAGAAACTCCGAAACCACTGACATAATGGGAACAACCACCATCAAAGCTGATCTGCGTGAAGGATTACTCAAACTGATCACTCATCAGCAACCGGATACAGATAAGGCCCTGCGCCATCTGGGTAAAACACTGCGCCGGGAACGTATCGACAACCTGACAGTTTTTATCGATAGGACAACCCCTTCATCCATATATAA